>CAMWUU010000385.1 GCA_947177515.1 uncultured Lachnospiraceae bacterium | reverse complement strand
GGTTGGTATGGTGCTGATTTCCTTTTACCGGCTTGGGATGTTTGACCGGCTGATCGAGGGATTTAAGATAATTGCAACGGATCTGAATCATTTCAGGAAGTTTTAGTGCATGGCATCCGCATTTGGGAAGGAGGATTTTTATGAGGGACGGTTTTTTAAAAGTGATGGTGACGACACCGGATATCCGGGTAGCAGATTGTGATTTTAACACAGAGAATATTATACGGGCAGTGAGGGAGGCGGAAGGGAGCGGTGCAAAACTTTTGGTATTACCGGAACTTTGCATAACGGGCTATACCTGCGGGGATCTTTTTTTGCAGAATGTCCTGACGGAGGGTGCACTTGATGGGCTGTACCATGTGCGGGAGGCAACACGCGGGATGGATGTGGCAGTTGTCTTTACACTTCCGTTTTTAAAAGATAACAAGCTTTACAATGTGGCGGCTGTTGTTCAGGACGGCAGGGTGCTTGGACTTGTGCCAAAAACCCATTTGCCAAATTATTCCGAATTTTATGAGGCAAGACATTTCGTCCCTGGGGATGGAAGGATAGAGCATATTTGCCTCTTTGGTGAGGAGGTGTCGTTTGGCACAAAACTATTATTTGCCTGTAGGAATTTAAAAAATTTTGTGTTTGGCGTGGAAATCTGTGAGGATCTTTGGGTCGCCAACCCGCCGTCCGGGGCACTGGCCTGTGCAGGTGCGCTCCTGATTGCCAACCCATCCGCTAGTGATGAAACAACGGGAAAGGCGGAGTATCGCAGGCAGCTTGTCAGCAGCCAGTCAGCACGCACAGTTACAGCCTATCTGTATGCGGATGCGGGGGAGGGAGAATCGACGACTGACCTTGTTTTTGCGGCACATAACCTGATTGCGGAGAACGGTACAATTCTATCCGAGGGTGTACGGTTTGAAAACGGGGGGATTACAGCACAGATCGACCTTAAAAGGCTTGCGGGGGAACGCAGGCGGATGACAACCTACCGGGTGGATAACACAGGCTTTGAAACCATATACTTTGCGCTGCCCTCGCTTAGGGATGTACCGGATAACTGCCTGCCAGAACTTTCCCTGACCCGCTTTATTGACAAAGCCCCGTTTGTCCCATCAGATGAAAAGGCACGTGCGGCGCGCTGCCAGGAGATTATCTGTATTCAGGCCATGGGCTTAAAAAAGCGCCTTGTGCATACGGGAATGTCCCATGTGGTGCTTGGAATTTCAGGCGGGCTTGATTCAACACTGGCACTCCTTGTTACCTGCCGTGCTTTTGAACTTACCGGGCTTGATAAAAAAGGTATCCTTGCGGTTACCATGCCATGTTTTGGCACTACCGGGCGCACTTATACAAACGCCTGCGCACTGGTGGAAGAACTTGGTGTAACGCTTAGCGAAGTAAAGATCGAGGAGGCTGTGCGCGGGCATCTGCGCGATATCGGGCATCCGGACGGTCTTTGCGATGTCACTTATGAGAATGCGCAGGCAAGGGAGCGCACACAGATTTTGATGGATATGGCAAACCAGCATAATGCCCTGGTGATTGGGACGGGCGATATGTCGGAACTGGCACTTGGCTGGGCAACCTACAACGGGGACCATATATCGATGTACGGGGTCAATGCTTCGGTACCAAAGACACTGGTGCGCTACTTGGTTGGGTATTTTGCGGATACAGCCGAGGGGGAGGGATTAACAAGGGTCTTAAATGATATTTTAGATACTCCGGTCAGCCCAGAACTGCTCCCGCCAAAAGATGGGGAAATTGCGCAGAAAACGGAGGATATTGTAGGGCCTTATGAGCTTCATGATTTCTTCCTGTACTATGTGATGCGTTTTGGGTTTGAACCCCGCAAAATCTACCGCCTAGCAGTGCATGCCTTTGCGGGGGAATATGATCCTGCTATAATCCTGAAATGGCTGCGCACCTTTTACCGAAGATTTTTTGCACAGCAGTTTAAGCGTTCCTGCCTGCCGGATGGTCCTAAGGTCGGTTCAGTGGCGGTATCCCCGCGCGGGGATTTGCGTATGCCAAGCGATGCCTGCGTGGCACTGTGGATGAAGCAGTTGGAAGAAGGGTTGGAGGAGGAAACGGGATGAAAACAAAGGAGAAGAAGGGCGCGGGCTTTTTTATTGGAAATGTCCATATCGCGGGTCCTTTGGTTCTTGGGCCAATGGCAGGTGTGACCGACCTGCCTTTCCGTATTTTGTGCAGGGAACAGGGGGCGGATCTGATTTACACGGAGATGGTCAGCGCCAAAGGGATTCTCTATAAGAATAAGAATACAGAGGCCCTGCTTCGGACAAAGGAGGAGGAGCGGCCAGTGGCACTTCAATTTTTTGGGGAGGATCCGCAGATTATGGCGGAGATGGCCAAACGCGTGGAGGAGCGCCCTTTTGATATTTTGGATATCAATATGGGTTGTCCGGTGCCAAAGGTTGTAAACAATGGGGGAGGTTCTGCGTTGATGAAAAACACGGTACGCATTGGGGAGATTGTATCCGCCGTTTCCCGCGCCATCAAAAAACCGGTTACAATAAAAATACGGTCGGGTTTTGACGGGGAGCATATCAATGCGGCACAAGTGGCAAGAATCGCGCAGGAGAGCGGTGCGGCGGCGGTCGCAGTACATGCTAGGACAAGGGAACAGTATTATGGCGGTGTGGCGGACTGGGAGATTATCCGACAGGTAAAAGAGTCTGTAGAAATCCCGGTGATTGGCAATGGGGATGTGAAAACGGTGCAGGATGTAATCCGGATGCAGGAAGAAACTGGCTGTGATGCTGTGATGGTGGCACGCGCCGTGCAGGGTAACCCCTGGTTCTTTGCCCGGGCAAAAGCATATCTTGCAACGGGGATAGAACCAGCCCGTCCTAAAGTGGAAGAGGTAAAAGAGATGATCCTGCGCCACGCGCGGGCAGAAATTGCGGAAAAGGGTGAGTTTACCGCAATGCGTGAGATGCGCAGGCATGTTGCCTGGTATACGGCGGGATACCCGCATTCCGCGAAACTGCGCCAGGCTGTGAATGCGATTGCGTCAATGGAGGATTTGGAAAGGCTGCTTTTGGGGATTTCGTAAAGAAGGATGCCCGCGAACCAAAGGAACAAAGGAGTTTGTTTGGGCATCTTGCACAAATATTTAAAAACATCGGAAAAACAGTTGATTTTTCCCACGGATTCCGTATAATACTTTTATATAAAAAACAAATGTCCGTGGAGGAAAAACATTCCGCAGAAGGAGAGGAAAATCAGATGAGCAAATTGAGAGTTGGGATTTTAGGCGCGACCGGTATGGTGGGGCAGAGGTTTATTGCACTGCTGGAAAACCATCCGTGGTTTGAAGTTGTAACCGTGGCGGCAAGCGCAAGAAGTGCGGGCAGAACCTATGAGGCGTCGGGGGGCTCCCGGTGGAACCTGACAAGCCCAATGCCGGAAGCCGTAAAAAAACTTGTTGTTAAGAATGTATCCG
>CAMWUU010000384.1 GCA_947177515.1 uncultured Lachnospiraceae bacterium | reverse complement strand
TTCCATCCCTTCCCTACTTTTCAAGTTCCCCTTCAATCAGGCTGACGGAAACTAATGTGGAAACACCTTTCTCCTGCATGGTAATCCCGTAGAGCACATCAGCCGCTGCCATTGTGCCGCGCCGGTGCGTAATCACAATAAACTGGGTATGTTTTGTCAGTTTATGTAAGTATTTTGCGTAGCGCTTCACATTTGAATCATCGAGTGCCGCCTCAATCTCATCCAGAAGACAAAAAGGCGACGGCTTCAAATTCTGGATGGCAAAAAGCAGCGAGATTGCGGTCAGCGCCTTTTCCCCTCCCGAAAGCTGCATCATGTTCTGAAGCTTTTTGCCGGGCGGCTGCGCGATAATACGGATGCCCGCGGTAAGGATATCCTCATCCTCGGCAAGTTCAAGCGTAGCCTTCCCGCCGCCAAACAGTTCCTTAAAGACCGTATCAAACTGTTTTGTAATTTCCGCAAACTTCTGTGCAAACTGCCTCCTCATTTCCACATCAAGCTCCGCAATAATGCCAAGCAGCGTTTCCTCCGAATTATGCAGGTCGTCCCGCTGTGCCTTTAAAAACCCATAGCGCTCCGAAACCTGCTTATAATCCTCAATTGCATTGACATTGACATCGCCAAGTCCCTTGATCTTACCTTTCAGTTCCGCAATGCGGCGTTTATTGCCCGTACTGTCCTGGCAAGCTTCCTCAAAAAATCCCGCCGCATCCGAAGGGGTCAGACCGTATTCCTCCCAAAGATAATTAATCCTTGCCTCCTCTTCCTCTAAAAGCTTTGCAAGCTGTCCCTCTAATCGGTACAATTCCTTATCCAGCGCTGCAATACGGGCAGATAATTCTTCCCTGCGTTCAAAAAAGCCCTTATGCACCTGCTTTTTTTCCTCTGTCGCCGCGCCAATCTGCTCCACCTGCTTTGAAAGCTCGGCAATCCGCGCCCTTCGCCCCTCGTTTTCTTTTCTTTTTTTTACAATTTCTTCCTCTTTTTCCTTTTTTGAAATTGCAAAACCGTCCGCACTGTTAACAAGTTCTTCCCTCTCCTGTGTCAGGCGCAAAACATCCGCACGCACGCGCCTGATATTTTCCATTATATTTGCCCCATTTTGCTCCATGGCGGAGAGTTCTGCTTTCAGGGAGGACAGCTTCTCATTTGCCTGTGCTTCCTCCTGTTGTTTGCCTTTTAACAGTCCCTGGCATTCCTCAATATGTTCTTCTTGTTGCTTCCTGTAAACAAGATTTTCATCGTACTGCCCGGTAATTCTCTTTATATTTTCCTCCAGTTCCATTACCTGCCCATCAATTCCGGAAAGTTCCTGCAAAAAACGGGAAAAATCGGCCGAAAGCCGCTTCTTTTTCTCCTCCGCCTGCCGGTAATTTAGTTTCGCTCCATTCTGCACAGTAATTTTCTCCTGGAGTTTTGCCTTTTCCTGCTCTAGTTTCTCACGCAGCGCATTCCTTAGGCTCCTTTTCACAGCGCGCTTTTCTTCCAGTCCCACCACATCCTGCTCCGCCTGTTTTATACGAACAGAAAGTTCCTCCATCTCGCGCCTTCTAGCAAGCAAGTTCCCGGAATTTTTATAGGCACCGCCGGAAAGCGAGCCGCCTGGGTTTAACTGTTCGCCCTCCAGCGTGACAATACGCAATGTATAGTTATATTTACGCGCCAGAAAAAGCGCGTTGTCAATGGTATCCACCACAAAAATACGGCCAAGCAGAAACTGCACCAAAACCATGTATTGTTTTTTTGCGCGCACCAGTGAGGAAGCAAGACCAATTACCCCTGGTTCACGCAGCGCCGCAGAATTATTGTTGTGTGCCGGGTTTAGGCTAGTCAGTGGCAGGAAGGTGGCACGACCCGCTTTAGTCTGCTTTAAAAACCCGATCAGTTCCTTCGCGGTCTGTTCGTTTTCTGTAACCACATTCTGGATATTACCGCCAAGCGCTGTTTCCACCGCTGTTTCATAATCCTTGTCCACCTTGATCAAATCGGCCACCACGCCCTCGATCCCCAAAAAACGTCCCTTCTGCTCCATAATGCGGCGAATGGCACCACCATACCCCTCATAACGCTCCGTTATATTCCTTAACGACTCAAGTCTTGAACTGTCGGCAATCAATCCCCTCTGCTTTTCCTCCAATTCCTTCCCAAGCGCTAATAGTCCCTCGCCTTCCTTCGCGATTTCCTCCTCAAGCGCCCCGATAGCCTCATTTTGGGCATACACTTCCCCCTCCGCGTCCTTCCACACCTGCATACAGTTGGCAAGTTCATCATCGGCTGAGGATTCGGCACTTTTGTGTTCGATGGCACGTTTTGAAAGTTCGGCTTTCTTGATTGCATTCTGTTCCCTGATAGTTTCATAGCGGGACAGTTCTTCTTTATGGGCGGAATTTTGGTTCAGGATACGGATGATCTCATTGTTCCCTTCCTCAATCTCCTGATTATAGCCCGCAACCTGCCCGCGGATTTCCCCTATGGCAAGCGCAGTTGCTGCCTGCTCATCATCAAGTGCCGCAATCTTTGTATCGATGCCCTGTTTTTCGAGGAGGTAGCGGGAAAGTTCTTCCTCTTTTTCAGCAAGGTCACCATCCGCTTTTGCCATGCTCTGCTCAAAATGCCTGCTGTTTTGTTCAATGCTCTCAATCTGGCCGGAAAGCAGGCGGATATCCCCCTCCTCGCGCTCACAGATCAGGCTTAACTCATTCCTTTCCTCCTTGGCCGTATCCAACGCACATGCTGCTTCCTCCAGTTCCTTCTCCAGTTTCTCATACTCTCCTTTGGTATCTTCGTAGTTTTTTTTCGTTTCCGCCAAGTCACCGGAAACAATCCCTTTTGCTTTGCCAAGTTCCCCTTCTGCCACACTTCCTTTTTCCTGCATCAGCAAAAACTGGTTCACTTCCACGCTCTTTAACTCTTCTTTGTATTTCAGATATTCCCGCGCCTTTTCTGACTGCTTTTCTAAAGGTTCTATCTGCTTTTCCAGTTCAGCAAGGATATCCTCGACCCGCGCTAAGTTCGCCTGCTCCTGTTCTAGGTTTTTCTCCGCTATGGTCTTGCGCTTTTTGAATTTTACAATGCCCGCCGCCTCGTCAAGCAGTTCCCTGCGCTCCTCAGGCCTTCCCGACACTATCCGGTCAATCTGCCCCTGCCCGATAATGGAGTAACCCTCCTTTCCGATCCCGGTATCAAAAAAGAGCTCCTGCACATCCTTTAAGCGGCAGACGGAACCGTTTAACAGGTACTCGCTTTCCCCCGAACGGTAGACACGCCTTGCGACCGTAACTTCCTCATAGTCGATGGCAAGAGCATGATCCGTATTATCAAATGTAATGGACACATAAGCAAATCCCTGGGGCTTCCTCATTTCCGTACCCGAGAAAATAACATCCTGCATGCTATTTCCGCGAAGCTGCTTTGCAGACTGCTCACCTAATACCCAGCGCACCGCATCCGCCACATTGCTCTTT
>CAMWUU010000383.1 GCA_947177515.1 uncultured Lachnospiraceae bacterium | reverse complement strand
CGTGAGATCCACTATCCTCTTCGTTGGGTGCTGCATTTCTTTTTAACATACTGGTAGTATTACCATTCTTCTTTGTGCCAGTAATCCCAGTCTTCATCATCCCAGTAATCCCAGATTTCATTCCATTGATCCCAATTCCAATTTTTTACTCTTGTTTTTTTGCCCTCGCTGCCATCCGATTCCCCGGTATCATCGTTTGGTGTTTCTGGAATGGTATCTTTAATATATTCCGGTGTGGTATCATCCGTCTGTGATGTTGTTTTGGATGTAGCACCGGTGACAGTGGCAACGGGGTAAACACCGATAAAAGCAGAGGCGAAGAGGATGCACAGCGTCAACACGCCGGTCAGGAAGTGAGCTGCCCTTGATTGTTTGTGAAAGTTCATGATTGCACCTAACCTTTCTTTTAAGAGTTGTTTGTTTTCACTTAATGAAACAACCCCTGGATTCTTTTTATATTTTCGGATGGCGGCCATAGCATCAAGCAATGTTTTTCCGTAGTCCAGCGCCCCATCACATCCCGTTTTTGTAAGGACGGCCTCATCGCAGGAGAATTCGCACGCCTTGTTGATTTCCCCAGCCATAAGATGTACAAGGGGATTAAACCAATGCAGGCAGACGGTGATTTGCACCAGCCATTTGTAAAATATATCCTTCCGTTTGTAGTGCGTCAGTTCATGCATTGCAATATACAAAAAATCCGTTTCGGAAATATCCGCGTCCGGCAGCACAATGCAGGGATGAAAAAAGCCAGTCAGTAACGGTGAAGAAATCAGTGGATTGACACATAATTCAACCGGTTTTTTTACACCAGCCCGCTTTGAGGCAACGTAAAGAGCATCTAACATTTTTATGTCAGAAACAGGGATCCGTCCAGTGTTGATATAGCGTATAAAACTTTGATAGATCGTGACTTTCCGTATCAGTATACCGACTGCAGCCAAAAGCCATATCACCCAGATATGACGGGTAAGTGACGATACCATATTGCCAAGCGGATGGGGGAGTGTTAAAGGTTCCCCCGCCTGTTTTATATCATGCCCTGGAATATTTGCCGGGATAGATAAATAAATACTTTTGACAGCGGGAGAAGTGCTTTGCCCCCTAGTGGAAGGGGTGGACTTTGTTACAAACTGGTCGATTGTCTGATAGGTTTTCTCCATCAGGTTCATCAGGGATATTTTTGGACTAAACGGGAGCAAAAGCCGCAAAATAACGATAAGCCAGATATAATACTGCCACTGACGGCTTAACTTATCCCTTAGGAAACGCTTACCCAAAAGCAGGGCCAAAATAAGCAGGGAACCGGAAAGGGAAAGGGAGAGAATAATTTTCAAAACATCGTTCATTATTTTTCCTCCTCTTTCTCCAACATTTTTTTCAGTTCTTCGTATTCGTCGTCCGTCAGTAGATCGCCCGCGATCAGGTTAGAAACAAGACATTTCACATTCCCTTCATAGATTTTATCCAAGAAGCTTTTTGTTTGTGCCATACGGTATTCTGTTTCTGAAACAAGCGTGGTATATTCGTTGCGCCGACCAATTTTTTTTGCACTCAAAAATCCCTTGTTCATCAATCGGGATAATAGCACGATCAGCGTATTTTTTTGACATGGTTTGCCCCTGGCGGCCAGTTCTTCCATAATATAGGAAAATAATGTCACCTTATCGGTGTTCCCCCATACGATCTTCATAATTTCAAGTTCGGCATCGGATATTTGCTGTACCATATACTTTCCTCCTGTTGATTTTGTATAAAATATAACACGTAGTTATACTTTTGTCAAGTAGATGTCATAAAAGAAATACGGGAAGGAGTATGGCTTCTATATTGCCAGGGGGAGGATCTTTAAAGATTTTTAATATGGAAGTCCCAAAAAAGTTGGGGTATTATTTTAACGCAAAAAATCTACAAGTTTGTTTTATTATCCGGGATACAAAAATATTGCGTCCTAGAATATGGCAGTAAGAATTGGTAAGATCTGTACGGATAATTGGACAGAGTACAATTGGGGTGTGGATATGCCACATTACCGTTATGTAGCCGTGTGAAAGGGATATAAGGCAGGAGGACGGGATTTCGGGAGTGAATTCTTTCACAAAAAAGCAAGGGAGATTAAGGGGAACTGGAAGCAGGGTTTGGTTAGGATTTATCCGGGTGGAGGGCTTTTTGTCCAAGCTCTTTGGTGAGCTGCCCAAATATTTCTGTTTTGCGGATAAAATCATAACCGTCCCACATAAGATCATTCAGCCGCAAGTCACAGGCATTCCCGCTATAGTTTTTTGTTATCGCTGCCGGGATGTGTTCTAAGCGGTTTACCATCGGTGCAGTATAGGAAGAGGCAGCAGTGCCAAAAGGATCATCACACTCTGTTTTTGCTGACATGCGTGCGTACCTTACGCACTCCGATAGTGCGGCGAGTGTATCTAGGGAATTCCCCTCTTTCGCGTATACCCGTGCAATGCAGGAATAAAGGCGCGAAAGTTCATTTGCATAAAATCCAACATTATCATCCGAAAACAACAATTTTAAAAGATCGATCCCAAACTGGTAGGCTTTCACTTCCTGTGCTGCACATAAGGTTGTTTTGGATGGAAGCAAGGAAGCCGCCAGTGCTGCGTGGTTGATTAGGGAAAGGATATATTCCTGTGTGGCTTTCACTCCAGCTTCTCCCTCAAGTACAAAAGCAGACAGATCCTCACGCGTTGTATCAATACTGCCGCCCATTTTTGCATAGCGAAGGGCATTTACCTCATCGCCCATACTCTTTAAGGTATGGCAAAGTGTCTGGATTGCCGCCTCCCGGAGCATGATATCCGTTGATTCCTCTAAAATCCGCTCCCCAAGTGCAAGGATTGTATCCGCATCCTCCCTAGGGCAAGGCCAGATTCCCCGTGCCGCAAGTGCCCCCATCCAGCCTGCCATCACACGGTGATCGTTGGGGAATTCCTTTGCGGCTGCCTCCCAGAGTGCAATATTTTTTTCGGTTTCCCCGCCACGCATCAGCCGCGTGCTTTCTTTTAGGTATGCCTTTATGGTGTTTTCTATCTGGATTTTATCCACACCGAGCAGGGTGTCAATGCTTACACAAAAATAAAGCGCAATCTGTGGAAGCAATGTGATATCGGGGAATCCCTCCCCGCGCTCCCATTTGCCGACGGACTGTGGCGTAATGCCAAGATGCTTTGCAAGGGTTTCCTGCGTAATATTTTTTTGCTGGCGCAAAGTGCGTAATTGGTCTTTTAAGTTAATTTCCATAGAATAAGATTCCTTTCCGTAAATTAAAGTAACAAGCGCTTGTCCTATTTCTATTATACAGGAAGGAAGATGGTCTTTTCAAGAACCGTAAGATATGGAAAAAGATGTTTTTTACAACTTTTAGTTGTATTCATGGCAAGTTTATTTGGGTGGCGGTATCGTTATTGATTGCTATAATTGTATAATGACTGTCTCTTATACAAATA
>CAMWUU010000382.1 GCA_947177515.1 uncultured Lachnospiraceae bacterium | reverse complement strand
GGGTTGGTGTTCCCGGCGCTTTCTCCGTCCCATTTTCAGGTTTTGGGGTCGGGGTATTTTTCGGAGTATTTTTTGGTGCCGGAGTCGGGCTTATCTGCCTGCCAGAAGTCAATGCCCCGGACTGCTTATACAAAAGCGCATAGGTAGTAAATACAGAAAGGTCAAACATCACACAGTCCTTGCCATCCACTGTAACAATTTTGGAGTCAATACGGCAGAGCGCTCCTTTCGCATCCACTGCCGTAACCTGGACTCCGTCCGGGTTTTCAGAAAAATTTTCCGGAAGCATACAGATCAGTGTGATTCCCTGCATTTCATCAAGCGGGTAATAATCCCCCTCCTCATCCTTCTCATAGACCGTGGCCTCCATCGCCTGGTATTCGATCCTAGTGAGGTCTTCCCCCGCCGCGGTAAGCGCTTCCTCCATTGCAATCATCGCATCATAGCCGTCAAAAAGCGACAGCATATAATCTCCCCCGTCAAGGCTACTGTCATGGAATTTTGCGTAGGCCTTTTCCACGCCGTCCGGCAAATCGTCCACCGAAAGATTATATTCCTTCCCCGAAGGGCTTATGGCTTCTGCCGCGTGAACTGACAGGACATCCGCCATCCCGCACGCAATCACTACCGCAGAAAGTCCTGCTGCCCCCATCTTTTTCCAATTTTTTACATTTTTTTGATATTTCATCTCAATCCTTCTTTCCCATGGCAATTATTTCTTCCTGGCTACTACGACGAACCGTCCCGCCTCAATGGAGCGGTCACAGGTTGACAGTGTCAAAAGCTGCGTCCCATATTCTGCCTCAATCCCTGTTTCATAAAACGACTGTTCTTTTACATAACGGATATAAGCATTATATTCCTCCTTATCCTGCGTGTCAATAAAAGAATAATATCGGTACGCCTCCTGATCCGTTTCATAGGGAACCTGCGTCCTAAATACGCCGACAATCTCATATTCCCCCCGCTCGTAAACCGTATCGAAACGGATGGTTTTATGTTCCCTGTAAAATTCCTCCTGCTCGTAGGATAAAAGTGCCGAGAACATGGAACCGTTTTTCATGTTATGACCATAAATTAAAAAATTCGTCGTTGGTTCCCTGACACTGCAGCGGGCATCCATAAATGGAATCCCATTAATATCATATTTCCTGTCAAATCCCTTTTTCAGATAATATTCCTCATCCTCTGGTGTGAGCATAACAGGGTAATTGATTACCGTTCCCTCAAGCTGTATCCATCCCGCCATCTCGGGGTTACGCCCGTACAGTACACTGTAGCGGTATAAAATCCCGTCCTCGGTAACACTCTCTTCCTGTTTTTCCTCCTGCTCCCTTTTTGCAATTCCAATGGCTTCCTCCTCGGTATACATACCGCTCGCAATCAGATCCGCAATCCGGTGCGCCTCCGAAACTTCCGGCTTTATCTGCGTAAGAATACAGGAGGCTAATTCCTCCATCTTACGCTCGCTGATATAACTTAAAATATCGTATGAAAAAATCTTGTACAGAGAGAATAAAATCAGGGCAAAGCCTGCAAGGATACACAGAGGTTTGAGTACGCGCTTCTTTTTCTTTTTGCGCCGCCCATCTTTTCTGCTCCCCGTTGTACTAGCCTCCCTATAATCCTCCCCATCTTCCTCTTCCTCTTCCCATAAATCGAGTCTTTGGCTATAACTTCCACCCCGTGCGCCGGACACTGCCTGGCCATAAACCTTTTCTTCCTTCCCCTTCTCACGCCCGATATCACGTTCGCGCAGTTTCATCCGTCCCGCGCGCATGGCTGCCCTGCCATCCTTTTCCCGCGATGTGGCCTTTGGTGCGGCTACTTTCTTTTTTTTCGCAGCCTTCCCCACAGTGAGGCATTCTTCAGGGAAGTTCCCACGCGGGTGGCGGATGCCGTCCGCCTTATCTTTTAAATATCCACGGAATGCCCTGCCTAAGTCACTTTCAAAAAGGAATGGCTGTTTCTTTAACATTTCGTCAAGTTCCGCCGCTTCCCTATAATCATCAAGCTCCACACCCGCCACAAGCGTCTGGATGCGCTTTAAATCCCGGCAGCCCGCCTTGTAATCCTCCTTCGAGGCAAATTCAATCTTCCCGATGCACCATTTTCCCATTGCCCGCCTCCGACTGCTGCCAAGCTTTTATTTACATATTATGTAAAATTCCATAATAATCCAATCCGCTGCTGTTCCCCCTTTTCAAAAACCCCGCAAAAAACCGCTTAGCCCGGACAGAACTACAATATTATTTTACCAGATCACGCACCAAAAATCAAGTGTCGGAAAAATAGGGGCAGGATGTTTTGCCCTGCCCCCAAAATATTTTATTTCACTACAATATTATAAATTCTTCCTTTTACATAGATTTCCTTTACTATATTCTTTCCTGCAAGAACCCCCGACACGGTTTTGTCAGCCATTACTTTCTCCCGTGCTGCTTCCTGCGCATCCTTAAGCCCGACCGTAACCGTGGCCTTTACCTTGCCGTTGACCTGCACTGCAATCTCCACTTCATCTTCCACAGTCTTTGCCTCATCGTATTCCGGCCACGCCTGCTCATATACCCTGCCATCATTGCCAATAAGCTGCCACAATTCCTCGCACATATGCGGTGCAACCGGGCTTAACAGCAAAAGCAGTGTGGAAAATTCTCCCTTTGTAACCCTGTCCGCCTTGTAAAAATCATTGACTAAGCTCATCATTGCTGCGATTGCCGTATTAAACTTTAACGCCTCAAAATCAAGACTGACCTTTTTAATGGTCTGATGCATCCTTATCTCAAGTTCTTTACTATATTCCCCGCCATCCACCAGACTATCCTGCAATTTCCAGACACGCTCAAGGAAACGGCGGCAGCCGCGCACGCCCTCCTGTGACCAGGAGGCACTTAAGTCAAAGGCTCCAATAAACATCTCGTAGGTGCGCAGGGTGTCCGCCCCAAATTCCGCCACAATCTCATCCGGGTTAACTACATTCCCGCGCGATTTACTCATCTTCTCCCCGTTCTCACCCAGGATCATCCCATGGGAGGTACGCTTCTTGTATGGCTCCTCCGTTGGTACAAGCCCCTCATCATAGAGGAATTTATGCCAAAAGCGGGAGTAGAGCAGATGCAGTGTTGTATGCTCCATACCGCCGTTGTACCAGTCCACCGGAAGCCAGTACTTTAATGCCTCCTGCCCGGCGAATTCATCCTTGTTCTTTGGATCGATATATCGCAGGAAATACCATGAGGAACCCGCCCACTGCGGCATCGTATCGGACTCGCGTTTTGCAGGACCGCCACAGCAAGGACAGGTGGTACTTAACCAGTCCGTCATCGCGGCGAGCGGGGATTCCCCATTATCCGTCGGCATATAGCTGTCCACCTTAGGCAGCATCAACGGCAGTTCGCTCTCCGGCAGCGGCACATAGCCACATTTCTCACAGAAAACAACCGGGATTGGCTCACCCCAATAACGCTGGCGGGAGAATAC
>CAMWUU010000381.1 GCA_947177515.1 uncultured Lachnospiraceae bacterium | reverse complement strand
AAGCATTCTTGAAGATAAATCAAGGGTGCTTTTTTCATACCAATTTTCAGGAAAGGGGGTGAAGAACATGACAGAGAAAAAGTTTTTTGATCTGGTAAAAGGTACCGTTCGTGATTATGTCAATGAGCATCTGGACAAAACCGATGGCAAGTCAATTACTACGGAAGAGGTTTATGTAGTATGGTACTGCAAGACCCTCCAAAACTGGAAAGCCCTTGCAAGCACAACGTTACCAGATGGGATGTATTATGAATTGACATTGAACGGCGATCGAGCAGAGTTATATTTTGATGTGTACAAGAAATTTGAAAATCGCTGCATCGCACTCTGATATTTTGTAACGAATAATAAGCTTAATGAAAGGATGGAAGGAAAATGAAGAAAGCGGAATTTATCGCCCTTGGCATTACCGAGGAACTGGCGGCGAAAGCGGAAAAGGCTTCTCTGGAAGAACTGAAGGGTTATGTGGAGAAGTCAAAGCATGATGAGGTTGTTGAAGAGAACAAAACACTCAAAACATCGGTTTCTGACCGTGACAAGCAGTTGGAAACCCTGAAAGCTTCGGCGGGCGACAATGAGGAGCTGAAAAAGCAGATTGAAACGATGAAGCAGCAGAACGCAGATCAGGAAAAAACGCACAAGGCAGAATTGGCGCAGCTTCGTCTGGACAATGCCATCGAAAACGCGCTCACCGTTGCCGGAGCAAAGAACAGTAAGGCAGTGAAAGCACTTTTAGATGTTTCAAAGGTAAAACTTGGTGAAGACGGCAAACTTTCCGGATGGGACGAACAGATCAAGGCGATCCAGAAATCCGATGGCTATTTGTTTAACACAAAGCCGCAAAACAATTTCAGAGGCTTTCAGCCAGGAGCATCCGGGGATATCAAGCCGGGAACAAATGTGGATATGTCGAAAATGACTTACGAAGAATTAGCGGCATATATTGAGAACAATCCGGACGCACAATAATATTTTAAGAAAGGATGATGAAAAATGGCGAAATTTGATGCAAAGAGTTTTAATGAAAAGGCATTTGGGAAGTATATGTCCGCTGTTCCGAATGTGAAGCTGAACAAGCTGAAAGAATCCAAAGCGATTGTTTCCGACCAGCGTTTAAGGGAAACCTTCGTCACCAATTCGCAGACCGGAACGGTCTATGCGGTTCTTCCCTTTTTCGGGCTGATCGGCGGGGATGCGCTGAACTATGACGGGGAAACCAACCTGACCGCTGACAGAACAGACACCTTTGAACAGGGTGTTTTTGTCTATGGGCGAATGATGGGTTGGACGGAAGCGGACTTCTCCTATGATGTAACCGGAGGCGTTGATTTTATGGCGAATGTCAGAAATCAGATCAACCGCTACTGGAATGATGTGGATCAGGGAACTTTGCTGGCAATCCTTGAGGGTATTTTCGCCATGCTTGTAACCGGAACGGGGGCAATCAAGGCGGCGAACGCTGAATTTGTCGATAAGCATACTTATGATATTTCAGAGGAAAGCACCGAGGAAGGGCAGCGTATGGGGGCGACTTCTTTGAATGTAGCAATTCAGAAGGCTTGCGGCGACAATAAACAGAAGTTTAGCCTGGTGATCTGCCATTCCACGGTTGCTACGAACCTTGAGAACCTGAAACTCCTGGCATACCTGAAATACACAGATGCGGAAGGGATCGAGCGGGATCTTGGAATGGGTACGTGGAATGGGCGGCTGGTTATCGTAGATGATTCCATGCCGATTGAGGTTGTTTCTGGGACGGAAGGTGGCGATTCCTACACGAAATACACAACCTATGTTCTTGGGGAGGGTGCCATTGGCTTTGAACCTGTTGGGGCGAAGGTGCCATATGAGATGGTGCGCGATGCAAAGACCAGGGGCGGGGAAGATACTCTGATTTCCCGTAAGCGCAACGCGGTAAGCGTGGCGGGAATCTCTTACCTGAAAGCGGTGCAGAGTACTAACAGCCCTACGGATGAGGAACTGAAAAACGGTAAGAACTGGTCGCTGGTAAGCAATGGCAGTAACAAGACGATTGATCATAAGGCGATCCCGATTGCCCGGATCATTTCCCGTGGGTAAGAAAGGGGTGACACAAAAATGAAAAAGGTTATGCTTAGTCAGCCTATGGCTGGGAAAACGGATGCGGAAATAATCGCCACGAGGGAAAAGGCGATCCGGGTTTTGGAAGAAAAAGGGTATGAAATTGTAAATACTCTTTTTACGGATGAATGGTACAACAAAGAGAATATGGAGCAAAGGGGCGTTGTCCAGATCCCCCTTTGTTTTCTTGCTAAGTCTTTGGAGAACATGAGTCTTTGTCATGCCGCCTATTTCTGTAAAGGCTGGGAAGATGCGAGGGGATGCAGGATCGAGCATGAAGCGGCGGTTGCTTATGGACTGGAAGTGATCTATGAGGATTAAGGGGTGGCGCTATGCTGGAACGGGTGAAAGAACGGCTTAAATCGTTTGGTTATGTCCTGAGGGATGAGGATGAATGCATTCTGACTTTCTCCATCCAGAAGGTTGAGAACACCATAAAGAATGATTGCAATGTATCATCCATACCTGGCGGGTTGGAAAATATCGCCATTGATATGGCGGCAGGTGAGTTTTTAACGGCAAAGAAAACTTTTTCACCGGATGATATGGCAGGGCTTGATTTGGATTATGCGGTGAAGCAAATCCAGACAGGTGACACCAATACTGTATTTGCAACTGGTGAAGGAAGTTTGACACCGGAGCAAAGGCTTAATTCCTTTATCAACTACCTTCTGGCTTATGGGAGGGAGGAATTTTTATGCTATCGGAAGATCAGATGGTAAAGGTAATCCGGGCAGCACAGGGAGCGGCAAGAAGGGCGATAGAGGCAACTTACTTTGGTTCATTAAGCGTTACCGAGCAAAGAAAGGTGAAAGATGAAAAATCGAAGCTGACAAAAACAGAATCTGTGATTGTATTAGAGAATCAGCCTTGCAAACTGTCTTTTGAAACAGTAACTGCTGCCGCAGTGTCAGATACTGCGGCAGCAGTTACACAGATAACAAAGCTGTTTGTTTCCCCGGATATCTTAATTAAGCCGGGGGCAAAGATCACGGTGACGCAGGACGGGATTACGACAGATTACACGCGCAGCGGTGTCCCGGCCAGATATCCGACGCATCAGGAAATCATGTTGGAATTGTTTGAAAGGTGGGCTTGATTTGGGAAAGATGGGGCAATTCAACGGAAAAGGATTGGAGGAACTGAAAAAGCAGTTGGAAAACTTGCAGGATAAACAAAACGAGTTTTTTGAATCCTGCGCAAAAGAACTGGCGGCAAGGCTGCTTTCCAAGGTAGTAAAGCGCACCCCCGTGGGGGATTATTCAAAAGAGGTCACCATCGTGGCCAAACGGAATAGCAAGAAACACAAAAAGGGGGAAACATACAAGAAAAAGATTCTTCCAGACGGAAAGATGGGGGGGACGCTTAGAAGGGGATGGAC
>CAMWUU010000380.1 GCA_947177515.1 uncultured Lachnospiraceae bacterium | reverse complement strand
GCTCTGCGGCAGGAACTCCTCCACCCCTACCTAAACCAGCAGAAAGAAATCAAACATCAGGAGGAAGTGATCGCCAAACTCCGTTCGTTCAACCGGGAGAAATCTATTAAGCGCGCCGAAAGCCGCGAAAAGATGCTGAACAAAATAGAACGCATCGACAAGCCAACCGAAGTTAAGGCGGATATGAATATCCGCCTTGCGCCGCGCACCGTAAGCGGCAACGATGTACTGACTGTAAAAGGACTTTCCAAAGCCTTTGGGAGCAATGTACTGTTCGAAAACCTTGAGTTTGAGATTAAGCGCGGGGAACGCGTCGCTATTATTGGCAACAACGGAACTGGTAAGACAACAATCTTAAAATTGTTAAACGGGCTGCTTCCTGCGGATTCCGGTGAGATTAAACTTGGTGCAAAGGTGCATATCGGCTACTATGATCAGGAACATCAGGTGCTGCATATGGAAAAGACTCTTTTTGAAGAAATCCAGGATACCTATCCCTATCTTGACAATACTTCGGTGCGCAATGTGTTAGCTGCCTTCCTTTTTACTGGGGATAATGTTTTCAAGCAGGTTAAGGAACTTTCCGGCGGCGAGCGCGGGCGCGTTTCCCTTGCGAAGCTTATGCTCTCCGAATCAAATTTCCTGATTCTTGATGAGCCGACCAACCACCTTGATATTACTTCAAAGGAAATCCTTGAAAATGCACTTTTAAACTACACTGGTACCGTGCTCTATGTTTCCCACGACCGCTATTTTATCAACCGGACAGCAACGCGCATCCTTGACCTTACCTGTGGAAAACTATTAAATTATATTGGAAATTATGATTATTACCTGGAGAAAAAACCGGAAGTCGAAAAAAAATATTTTGGTTTTGCACTTTCCGACCAGACCGTTATTAAGGCTGGTGACCGTCTGACAAACCATAAACAGCTCTACAGCGGATTGAGCAGTATCCCATCTGCTGGGGAAATCCTCCCATCAAAACAAGAAAACGCCAACAGCGGGACGGCGGCAGGTGCACCACTTACTTTTACACCGGAGGGCGGAATGGCAACGGGCGGTGGCAAACAGGACTGGCTGGCCAAAAAGGAAGAGCAGGCAAGGGCACGCAAACGCCAGAATGACTTAAAAAAAGTCGAAGCAGAAATAGAAAAGCTTGAGGCGCGCAATGCCCTGTTAGATGAGATGCTTATGGATGAATCCGTATATTCTGACCCGGCAAAGTTGATGGAATTAAATAACGAAAAGACAAAGATCGCCGCGCGGCTTGAGATATTGATGGAGGAATGGGAGGCACTGGCGGCGGACTGATATTCAAGACAGATATTTTAGAATACCACAGACATACGGTTTTACAGGCAAAACCCAGGCAGGAATGCAGAGTTACCGGGCAATCAAAAACCAGGAGGGAATACCGAATTACCAGGCAATTAAAAATCAGGTGGGAATACCGGGTTATCAGATAAACAAAAGCGTACAGAAGAACCACCGTAAAAATTTTCACGGTGGTTCTTCCCCCTTAATCCTGACCGTAGACAGAACTGATGCATGGTTTACACCTTCCCCTTACAGTCCACACTTCTTCAAGTTATCAATTGCGCGCAGCATATGCTCATGCGCTAACCTCTCTGCCAGTTCCCCATCTCCCGCCCGCAGTGCTTCAAGAATTGCCGAATGCTCTTTATTGGAGGCTTCTGCCCTTCCCTCCCCTGCCAGTGAAACACGGCGCACCCGCTCGACATAATGATGGAAATCCCTCAGCACATGCTCTAGCATCTTACTGTCACATGCCTCGTAAATGATCTCATGAAATTTATTATCCAGTTCCACAATCTGATCCAAATGTTTCTTTTTCGCATGGAATTCACAAAGATAAACGATTTCCTCAAGCTGTTCTAACTGCTCTTTTTTAATATGCCCACATGCCCAGCGCGCGCACAGGCCTTCTAAGTACGAGCGGATATGGTAAATATCATGGATATCCTTTGCAGAAATCCCTGTCACATACGCCCCTTTGTTTGGGATAATGCGCACCAGCCCCTCCAGTTCAAGCTGGCGCAGCGCTTCCCTGACCGGTGTCCGGCTCACGCCAAAATCCGCCGCAATTGCAATTTCGCGCAATTCTTCATCCCTCCCATATTTGCCCGAGAGAATGTCTTCCCGCAACCGGTTAAATACCCTGCCGCGCAACGAATATTTGTCCGTGACTTCCTGCCGCACTTCTTTATTGTTATCTTCCATAATCATTCACTTTATTGTTAAAGCCCCCGGATTGTTTCCATAATATAATCCGCGAATTCCGTATTTGTCGCGCCATCCTCATGCCCGGTCATAACAAGCTTTTTCTCTGTAACCGTGCAGATATCAAGCGCCTGATACAGCGCATTTGCCTGATTCTGATACCCAATATGGGAAAGCAACATTGCCGCCGCACGGATTACGCTGCACGGATCGGCATATTTTGCCCTTCCTTCTGCTACCATGCGTGGTGCGGATCCATGAATCGCCTCAAACATTGCATAACGTTTGCCAATATTGGCGCTGCCCGCAGTACCAACACCTCCCTGGAACTCGGCGGCCTCATCTGTAATAATATCCCCATAGAGGTTTGGCAGTACCACAACCTGGAAATCGCGCCGCCTTGTTTCATCAATCAGCTTAGCTGTCATAATATCGATATACCAGTCATCCGCTGTGATCCCCGGATATTCCTTCGCAATTTCGCGGAAGATATCAAGGAATTTGCCATCCGTGGTCTTAATAATATTGGCCTTGGTAACGGCTGTTACCCGGGTCTTACCATTTGCCTTCGCATACTCAAAGGCCGCACGGATAATACGTTCAGTTCCCTGATTGGTTACCACCGTAAAGTCCACACCCAAATCCTGACTCACCTGGACACCCTTGCTCCCGACCGCATACGCTCCCTCCGTGTTTTCGCGGTAGAATGTCCAGTCTATGCCCTGCTCCGGAATACGTACTGGACGCACGTTTGCAAAGAGGTCTAATTCTTTGCGCATTGCCACATTGGCACTTTCCACATTCGGCCACGGATCGCCCTTGCGCGGTGTGGTCGTTGGTCCTTTTAAGATGACATGGCATTCTTTTAGTTCTGCGAGTGTGTCATCCGGGATGGCTTTTTGTAATGCGGCGCGGCGCTCAATGGTCAGCCCATCGATCACCTTAAATTCCACTTTGCCTTTCGCTACTTCCTCTTTTAACAGAAATTCCAGGATGCGCTGCGCCTGCCCCGTAATGGCGGGTCCGATACCGTCGCCGCCGCATACGCCGATTACAATTTTATCCAGTTCCCCGTAACGGATAAAATCGCCCTGTGCCTTCATCCGCTCCACACGCTTATCCTGCTCAACCAATAGTTCCCCGAAGCGTGCTTTTGCCGCTTCCAACTGTTCCACTGTCATGCTCATACAATTTTCCTCCTATTTTAAGTTCCGCATATTCCCTCCCCACGCCCACCAACCACAAATGGCTTTCTGT
>CAMWUU010000379.1 GCA_947177515.1 uncultured Lachnospiraceae bacterium | reverse complement strand
CATTATTATCCATAATACCATCTACAAAATAATTTTCTGCTGTGCAAAAATCTGCAAAATCATCATGGAAAATTATTAATGTCCAATAATTAAAGCAAATCTGTTTAATATTGAAACATGGCAGATAATCTTTTAAGTTTTTAATCCACGTCGTATTTTCTTCGCCTTTTTCATATAAAATCCAAAAAAACATTAATCTTGCACCTCATCCAACCATGCTTCAATAATTGAGTCATAATTCATATTCTCGATTAAATCATACTTTCCCTTATTTGTTTTTAAATCAATTATTTTACCATCACATTCAACCCACATGTGTGCAAAAAGTTTATAGTCTTCATATTTTGAACCAAGACATATTTGAGGGTTAAAACCTGCAAATAACAGTAATGAAAAAAGCCATACCGCAATGGTAATGCAGTTCCCTCTTAAAATATTTAATTCGATTAGGTGATATGCCTTCTTAATTTTTCTGTGAAACCAGAAATAATAAAAATCCGAACACCTTTTTTGCTTGTTTTTTGATGACGATATTTGATTATATAAGGAATATGTTTTACATATATCTGTGATTACATCTTCGTAACCGTTTTGAATAATACTGTGTTGAATTGTAGAAAATTCAATTATCCAACGGTTACGCATATTCTATCCATCGCCTTTCTTTAAATTCTTCTATTATTTCATTAATTATGTTCTGAACTTCATTCTCACTATTTTGAGGGAAAAGTTTGATATATTTGGAAATCAGGGAATCAGTTTCTATGTGATTCTTGGCAAACTCCATTATTAGTAATTTGTATGCACCTGATAAAATGTAGTATTCTTTACTGTTTTTATCTAGCAAAGTCACTACGTCTTTATTGCAGCATATGCTTATATTTTTTGATATTTTCCAGCTCATTTTTTATCCCTTTTAAAGGCGACCGGCCGCTTTTGATTGTTTTATTTAACTGCTGTAACTATTCAGCATCCCGTTTATGGCATATTGATTTTTGGTCAAAACGGAGAAAATAAAATTTCTGTTTTGCCATGGCTTATTGCAAAAAGTGGATAACTTCTCAATGTAGCTGCCAACTGCTTTTTGCCTGTAGATAACTAAACCATAAATCCTCGATTACAGCCAGATAACTTTCTATTTTTGGATTTTATTCAGGTGTCATCGGCAATTATCCCCTGGCTT
Source organism: uncultured Lachnospiraceae bacterium (assembly GCA_947177515.1). Lineage (GTDB taxonomy): Bacteria > Bacillota > Clostridia > Lachnospirales > Lachnospiraceae > RGIG4057. The sequence goes on along the minus strand of CAMWUU010000379.1, from coordinate 2,320 downwards.
TTATTGTTTATCCACCGTCATTTTGACAGTGTACCAAAACGACACGGCTTGCCTTTTTTCCCATTTTCCGTTAAAATAGAAGTATCAAATTTAACGGGAGAAGGTGGTTTGAATGCCAGTAAAGGTTACGCTTGAAATAATTCAACAATTGCTTGAACAGAATGCTTCATTACTCAAGCAGAATGAAATGCCAACCGCAACTATTGCTAAGTTAAATCAGACGATTCAGGAACTGAAGGAGCAGCTTAATAAGAACTCCAAAAACAGTTCCAAACCACCTTCAAGTGATGGCTATAAAAAACCTGCTCCCAAGAGTCTCCGTAAACCATCCGGCAAAAAGGTCGGTGGACAGGAGGGACACCAAGGAACACATCTGGCAGTAATAACAGCCCCAGATAAAATCGTCAGGCATATGCCATTCTCATGCGAAAGATGCCCGCATTATCCGATGTGTAAAGGCACTGCCTGTATTGCAGAAAAACGCCATGTAATTGATGCGGTTGTTACGATTCATGTAACAGAGCATCAGGCACTGGAACTTCCAATCTGTATGCTACAAGGGGATACCCGCAGGCGTGCTTTTCCTTCTGACGTAAAAGCAACCGTACAGTATGGTGAAAACCTTCAGGCATTCGCTGTTGCACGAAATACCGTAGGTGCAGTCAGCATCAAACGCACCCATGAGATTCTTTCCGGAGTATTTAATATTCCAATTGCAACAGGAACGATCAGCAGCATGGTAAAAAGATGCGTTGACAGTTTAAATGAAACCGTAAGTAAGATCAAGGATAAGATGATCGGTTCCCCGCTTGGACATTTCGATGAAACCGGAACCAGAGTGGATAAAAAATTCTGGTGGGTTCATAATGCCTCAAACTGTGGATACACCTATCTTGATATCAGTCCCAAACGTGGAACTGCAGGCATGGGGCAGTGCGGTGTTCTCCTAGAATTCAAAGGGATTGCCATGCATGACTGCTGGGCTTCCTACTGAAATTATCCGGATATTCCGCATACAGTCTGCCTATTTATCCATAACTTCAATGTCCCGTTTGATAACGACTAGGCGGAACGCGATCTTCGGATGATAAAGATGAAGACCAAAGTATCCGGATGCTTCCGAACCGAGGAAGGGACCAGAAATTATTTAAAAATCATGTCTTACGTTGGTATGGCACATAAGCAGGGATACAATGCTTACGAAGCAATCAAAAATGCGATCTCTGGTCACCCAGATTTCATCTTTGAATAGGTTGGTTCTGAATAGTTACTAACTGCCGAAGATGTCTTCTGCAAATCCGCCGCCTTTTACGCCGCAGCCATGCGTTCCATCCCCTGGCGTGCTTTTATGGCTTTGAGTAATGACATTAAATTTGCCGACAGATAAAATAGTTCCTTTTTCAAGTAAGCCAGTGTTTCTGTTTTCTTTTTTGCTCATTTGGACACCTCCCTAATTTAGTCAAGTGTTTTTTCCTTATTAAGGAATTTTCAGTTTCATATCTCAGATGAATGAGCCAAGGAAATAGACATTTCTCTGTATCCGGTACGAAAATAGAGGATTTTGGGTATATGAAGTAGAACGTCTTTATTTTTCGCTTTACATGACCTTGTGTATGCCCTTCCTTCTACGGCAGTGCCTCCCTATATTCAGGAAAATAGACGGTAAACCATCTGGCTGTCCGGTTCTTGATCCTCGTAAGCTCTTCCTGCGCTTGAAACCGCAGATTTGATATGCTTCTGATCTCCGCATAAATACCAGTTGGTATATAAAGTAGGAAAACCTCCCTTCATTGACCAGCGCAGCGATCGTCTTTGGATCCTTGCAATCATTCTTGTTGGGGTTATTGTCATCCAGCTCTTTCGACTTCTTAACATGGTGAGGATTCACATGTACGGGTTTCATTCTGTTGTCCTGAAGAAATATTCCCAAAGCAAACCAGTAATGTTCTGTCGGTTCCATGCCGGGAATGATAGCGGTTTTGCCATATTTTTCTGCTATACCCTCCATCCATGTCTTAAATGTTTGAAAACCGGATTCTGTATTGCTAAATTCCAGCGGTTTTCTGGTGTACTCATAATTTCTCCAATCAAAAGCCCTTGCATAATAGACCTCACTGCCAACGTCAATACCAACAATCAAAGTTTTTTCAGTAATGGATGCAATTTTTGCGTTCTGTGTGTTATAATTCATTTCAAACACCTCTCTGTTTAATAAGATTTTTACTAACCTGCGAAGTCAGTAATCTTATTTTACACTGAGGTATCTTTTTTCAATCACCTGCTTTCTTGGAATCCCCTATGTTTGTATTATACAGGAAGC
>CAMWUU010000378.1 GCA_947177515.1 uncultured Lachnospiraceae bacterium | reverse complement strand
TTAAAGAAGAGCCGCGCTTTAAGGAAAAGGGAATCCTGGTCAACAAAGTCTATGCGGCGGGGCTGCTTACAGCGTTTTTCCCCGCAAGGAAACTGGTAGAAGGTGTTTTATCCTACCCTGTTTCCTGCGCGCTTGTGGGTATCGGGACAACCGGGCAGGCGGATGCGGCAATGTGGCAATTAGGAGGGGAGGAGGAAGGTTTAAAAGAGGGAAGGGGGGATATATTAGGATATTCGCTCCCGTCTTTTTCTGAAGTGTTGTGTGTCCTTCAAAAGGCGTTTGATCCGATCCCATGTGACCGCTGCCAGCGCTGTCATTGTCCTAAGGGAACAGAAATCCACACGCTGTTGCGCCAGTACCATTATTATTTTATGGGAAAGGACTACTGGGCGCTGCGCAAGCTTGGACTTGGGATTTCGCAGAGTGCTGCATGGTGCAGGGAGTGTACTAGGATGCCCTGCCTTGCAAAATGCCCCATGGGAATCCGGATTCCGCAGGAGATACAAAAGCTTGAAAAACTTGTGCGCGATCATCCGGTTTTGGGGAATGAGAAGGTGGTTTGCCACTAGCTGGAATAAGAATGGATGGGGGTACCTTAAATGGAGGAATTAATGGTATTTGCACTTTTGCTTTATGAAGAAATGATATCAGAAGATCAATATTGGAAAAAGCTTGATACGTTATTTCTCGCCCATCCGGATAGTGAAGATTTGCTTTATCTGGAATCGGAAACGGATAGGGGGAGTGCAATCCATTATTTAAGGATGCATATGGATTTTAATGTTTTTGATTGTGTACATTTTGGCAGAGTGTTAATGGCAAGGATAAAGGAGTATTACAAAAATCATTCCGACCTGAAAAGTTTTTCTGAAAAGATGTATAGTTTGTGGAGGGAGCTTCCGGATAATATGCGGGATAAAGAGCCTTTTTTTACCCTGTGTTATGCCGATGATCCTTTATCCTACAAGGATGAGAAGCAGAGCAGGAATATTTATGAGAATATGATGGGTTATTATGGGGATTGATGCTTTTTGGGGGGATGGATCTAGATATAAGAAAAGATATTTATATTCTATTCTGGCTCACCTAAAAGAAATGCGATAAAATGCGATGGCAGGTATTTTGCAGGTAAACGCCTGGAGTTATATTTATGTGTATTATAACGGGAATCAGATTATAAGGGCGTATAATCGGATGTGGATGGAGGATTACGGGATGGAATTATTGTTCCGCCGGTAAAAAACAAAAGTGCTGGATTTTTCCACAAGGACATGATATAATAGTATCAGGTATAAGTTGTGGCCGAAATGGAAAAATATGGTAATTAATAGAACCTCTCTTTTTTGCCGGGATTCCTGCCTACGGCCGCGGACAACAACCAAATCTGTCAAGAAAGGAAGATATGAACATGGATTATTTGGAGAAGTACAGGGAATGGTGTGGGAACCCGTATTTTGACGATGCGACAAGGGAGGAATTAAAAGCCCTAGAGGGTAACCAGGCGGAAATAGAAGACCGCTTTTACCGTGACCTTGAATTCGGGACCGGGGGCTTGCGCGGCGTGATTGGTGCAGGAACGAACCGTATGAACCTTTATACCGTGCGCAAGGCAACGCAGGGGCTGGCGAACTTTATTATCAAGGAGGGAGGCCAGGATAAGGGCATTGCCATCGCATATGACTCCCGCAATATGTCCGTTGAATTTTCGGAAGAAGTGGCGCTTTGTATGTGTGCAAATGGCATTAAGGCGTATCGTTTTGAATCCCTGCGTCCAACCCCGATGCTCTCCTACGCGCTGCGCACGCTTGGCTGTATTGCGGGTGTGGTCATTACGGCGAGCCATAACCCGGCAGAGTACAATGGCTACAAGGTATACTGGGAGGATGGCGCACAGATTACCTATCCGAAGGACGAGCTGATTATCAATGAGGTTAATAATGTAACCGATTTCAATAATGTAAAGACGATGAGCCGAAAGGAGGCCGAGGAGAAGGGGCTTTATCATGTGATCGGAAAAGATATTGATGATCCGTATGTTGAAACGCTTAAGAAGCTGGTAATCCATCCGGACATCGTAAAGGAAATGGGCAAGGATCTTGGCATTGTCTACACGCCGTTACATGGCACAGGAAATCTGCCGGTGCGCCGCGTGCTTGCGGAACTTGGATTTGAGAAGGTCTATGTGGTGCCGCAACAGGAGAAGCCGGATGGCAATTTCCCGACCGTTCCTTATCCGAACCCGGAAGATCCAAAGGCGTTTGCGCTGGCATTGAAACTGGCAGAGGAAAAAGGTGCAGAACTTGTGCTTGCAACTGACCCGGATGCGGATCGCCTTGGTGTTTATGCAAAGGATTCTAAGACTGGCGAATATCATTCCTTTACAGGAAATATGTCCGGTATGTTAATTTGCGAGTATATCCTGAGCCAGAAAAAAGAACTTGGTACCATTGCAAAGGATGGCGTGCTTGTCAAGACCATTGTGTCCACTAATATGGCGGATAAGGTGGCAGAAGAATATGGTATTAAATTAATTGAAGTTTTGACTGGATTTAAGTATATCGGTGAGCAGATCAAGTTGTTTGAACAGTCCGGCCACGGTACTTACGAGTTTGGTTTTGAGGAAAGTTATGGTTGCCTGATCGGCACGCATGCGAGGGATAAGGATGCTGTGGTGGCGGTGATGATGCTTTGTGAGGCGGCGGCATATTATAAGAAGCAGGGACTTACGCTGTGGGATCAGATGCTTAAAATTTATGATAAGTATGGCTTCTTTAAGGAGAGTTTGCAGACGCTGACCTTAAAAGGGATCGAGGGCGCGGGCAAGATTAAAGAGATGATGGAGAATATCCGCAATAATCCGCCGAAGAAGCTTGGCGATTATACAGTTATGGCATTCCGCGATTACAAGGCTGATACCGTAAAGAACCTTGTGACCGGCGAGGTGACAAAGACGGGGCTTCCGACATCGAACGTGCTGTATTTTGACTTGGATAATGATGGCTGGGTTTGCGTAAGGCCATCCGGCACGGAGCCAAAGATCAAGTTTTATATTGGCGTGAAGGGGGAGAGCTTTGAGGACGCTGAGGCGAAGAACAAAGGTCTGACGGACGCATTAATGGAGCTGGCAAAATAACACAAAAGTGCAACTGTGGTATGCCTTTTTAGTACCACAGTTGCATAGTGAATTGGTGTTATCGAACGGGAACTGACGGTTCGTCATGTGTAAAGGGAAGTCCCCTCCTCTTTAGCTGGGGGAAGATGTCACCTAGTCCATGAAATGGCGCGGAAGACTAAGATACGTTTGAAAACTGCTTTTTGCGGGTGGTACGTTTTAGGAAGTAGAGGACTGTTTTGATAAAAAGAAAGGGGAAAAGATGAAGAAATTTCCATGTTTTTTATTGTTGACTGCGGGAGCACTTTTTTTTAGCACGTTGTCTATCCGTGCGGCGAATGCAGTCCCGACTGGGGTACCGGGGATGGATGCAAATGAAGGACAGGATTATTATACCCGGACAGGGGAAGAGGATAACGGGTA
>CAMWUU010000377.1 GCA_947177515.1 uncultured Lachnospiraceae bacterium | reverse complement strand
CACATCCCCCTCCCTTACCGCAAAAACCTCCCCTCCCATTTGGTGTATAAGCTTTTGGCAGATAAAAAGCCCCAGTCCGCTCCCAGGCGCGGCACCAACATTGGATCCGCGCCAAAAACTTTCAAATATATGGGGCAGTTCCGCATCAAAAAGCGTACAGCCGCTATTATCCACTGTTACCAGCACGCAGTTTTCCTCCTGGGAAATACGCAGCAAGATCCATCTGCCATCGCCATACTTAACCGCATTTTCGATAAAATTCTGTAAAATCTCTACACTGCGGTCCACATCACCTGCCAACAGGCAGTCCGCATATTCCCCGATGGTAAAATCCGTTCCCGCAAGCAATAGGCTCTCACGGTAGTGCTGCTTAATCTCCAGCAAAAGTGCAGAAAGATAAAATTCCCCCTCCTTTATGGGAAGGTTCAAAAAATCCTCCCTCAAAGCACTGGTAAGCTGTCCAATATACACCCCAGCCTCATCTGCCTTTTTCCCTATATTCTGCGCAATCTCCAACTGTTTCTCTTTCCCGGTATACAATTCCTTTTCTAGTGCCTTCGCATAAAGCTTGATAGCTGCAAGCGGTGTCTTGATATCGTGGGAAAGCGAGGAAAGCATTGTTTCATGTTCCTGCTGCCTCCTTAACGCCTCCCTTTTTTGTTCCTCCATACCCTCACGCAACAGATCCATCCCCCAGACAAGCTGCCCGAAATAACGGTTTTTATTTTCTTTTAAAGGCATGGTAAGCATCCCGCGGGAGAGCTGGCGGGGAACATCCACAAGCTTTTTTAACGGGCGCAGAATCTGAAAGCGGATATACAAAAGGACAACAAACAGAAAAACCGCCATCGCCCCAAGCAGGGCATTCACAAGCATTATCATGCCCGTTTGGCCTTCACCCTCATCCGCCACATAATCAAAGCGGTAAAGTATGCCGCCGATCTCACGGATCAGATAATCGCTGTCCGACTCAAGTCCCTTTGGATAAATCCACATTGGATTTCCCGGGCATCCATCCAGTCCTTTCTCCCCTATTTTCTCCACATTGGTTACATATTGGTATCCATCAAGCACAATCAACCCGTTTCGCCCTATTTCCCTTGCAATCCGGCTCACCTCCACCCGGTACGGCCTCGCCCCGTCCGAACCCCCATAATAAGCCAGAAAGAGATTTGCACAAAGGAATACTAGTACAATAAGAACTGCCGATGCCACAATAATCCGATCAAAACCTTTCATAGATAGCGGTACCCCACGCCCCAGACCGTAAGGATCTTTTGTGGGTGTTTTGGATCCTCCTCAATCTTTTCACGCAGCCATTTAATATGGACGGTCAGGGTCTGTGGCTCAGAAAAACTCCCACTGCCCCAGATCCGTTGAAAAATATATTCCTTTCCAAGTGCCCTGCCCCTATGTTCCATTAAGAGCACCAACAGTTCAAATTCCTTTGCCCGCATCTCAATTACCCTTCCGCCCTTTGTGACTGTGCGCGCTGCGCGGTTTACCAGCAGTTCCCCATCTATCAGTGTATCAAGTGCGTAACGGCGCTTGAAAATCCCGTCGATCTTCGCTAACATAATATCGATATCATACGGCTTTTCAATATAATCATCTGCGCCTAATACAAGCCCGTTCAATTTATCTTCTTTTGCTGTTTTCGCGCTGACAATCAAAATTGGCGTATTGCCCTCCTCGCGGATCTTCCTGCAAACGGCAAAACCATCCATTCCTGGCAGCATAATATCAAGGATCACAAGCTTCGCACCCTCCTCCCCATAAATGGCAAGTGCATGCTCCCCACTTTGTGCCACTACCACACTGTAGTGCTCCCCGCGCAGAAAATCACAAAGCAGTCCCGAAAGCTCCCTGTTGTCCTCCACAATCAAAATATCTGCCATGATAACACCTGCCTTTTCCCATCATCCCCACTGCATTTTCCCATTACCAAATATTCCCTATTTTTTTCTGTTTCTACCAGCCCATCTCCATCAGCCAGCCTGTAAGCATCCTCTCCCTCCCGCGCATTCCTGCCGCGGCATCGTATTCTCCTAAAGTATACTCCCCTTTAATATTCCCGTCAACAATATAGAGGACACGAGTGCATTTTGCCGCTACTTTTACATCATGGGTCACGAGCATAACGGTCGTTCCCTCCGCGTTCAGCTTCGCCAATTCTTCCATCACTTCGTCCGAGGCGGCACGGTTTAGGGCTCCTGTCGGTTCGTCGGCAAAGATCATTTTAGGGTTGTTGATCATGCTGCGGCAGATGCAGGCACGCTGGAGTTGCCCGCCGGAAACTTCATTGATATCGTTGTCTGCAATCTCGGTAATACCTAATTTTTTCATTAGTCTACGCCCATCGGCAAGTTTTTCTTTACGGCTTTTTGTATTTTCCTTTGATTGGAAAGCGGGCAGGATAATATTATCGAGTACGGTCAGGTTTTTCAGCATATACATTTGCTGGAATATAAAACCCATCCGGTCAAGGCGCAGCCTCGACAGTTCCTTCTGCTTCATCTTTGCAATGTCCTGACCGCAGAAATCGACCTTTCCCGAGGTTGGGCAGTCCATGCCCGATACCGCATACAAAAGGGTGGATTTCCCTGATCCGGACGGTCCCATCACCGCCACCATCTCGCCCCTTCCTACCTCGAAACTTACGTTTCGCAGGACATTATTCTGACGCTTGTTCACAATATACGTTTTGCACAGATCTTTCACTTTTAAAATCGCTTCCATAATTTTTTATGCTCCTATTATAAGTTCCGCATATCCCCTCCCAGTCCCCCTCTCCATGGAGGTATTTTTGTCCGCCCTGCTCCCAAAAATCCCTCCGGGTTCTTTCCGGGGATATGCTGTTTTATAAGTTCCGCATATCCCCTCCCAGTCCCCCTTTTCATGGAGGTATTTTTGTCCGCCCTGCTCCCAAAAATCCCTCCAGGTTCTTTCCGGGGATATGCTGTTTTATTTGGGTTATTCGATATTTGAGGTTTCTGCTGCTGATATTTTTGTAAGCTGTGTGGCTCCGAGCGCGGCGGCAAGTACTGTTGCTAAAAGCACGGTGAGCGGGTAGGCTACGTACACTTCAAGCGGTACTATCTCAAATTCAATGCTGTACGCTCCCATCATCTGGAAAATCGGCTCAATCGTAAGCTTTGAAAGCGGATTGGAAACTAGGCTGCCAAGAAAAATACTGACACAGAGCACAATCCCAATGCGCAGTGATTGCCACGCCACAAGGGAAGCATCTGGAAAACCGATTGCCTTTAATATGGCGATTTCCCCCTTTTCCCTAGTAATAAAGCTCTTGACCATCAAAAGCGCAACCAGGATATTGATGCACAGGATAATCCCCAAAATCAGGCTTTTTACACCCTGAAGCTGTCCTGCCACATCGCCGATCATATAGCTGATATATTCGCCTGCCGAAAACACATCTGTTTCATTATACTCCAGTTTCAATAATTCTTTGCGCTACTTTATGGTTTCTTTATAAGGAATATCCGTATATCGGATCTGTATAGCAAACCTTACCACTGCAAGTTTA
>CAMWUU010000376.1 GCA_947177515.1 uncultured Lachnospiraceae bacterium | reverse complement strand
CATGCTACCGCTGCGGGTGCCGCGCAGGATTCCGAACACCAGGATGCCTTAGCTGGCGGAGGGCAACGGGTGGCCGGCGTACAGACAAAAACGGGAAATTTGCCTGCCGAGTTGGTGGTTCTTGCCGTGGGGATCCGCCCGGCTACAAAATTCCTTTCGGATACAGGGCTTGTGATGGAGCGGGGACTGATTGTCACAGATGAGTTCCAGAGAACAAACCTTGAGGGGATCTATGCTGTGGGGGACTGTGCATTGGTGAAAAACCGCATCACAGGAGATAAACAGTGGTCGGCAATGGGTTCCACCGCCAATATTGCAGGCAGGGCGCTGGCGCTGAATTTAGGCGGTGGACAGGCGCAATATCCTGGCTGCCTTGGCACGGGTGTTGTAAAGCTTTTTGAAGGACTCCATGCAGCGCGGACGGGGCTGACGAAAGAGCAGGCAGAGGCAGCAGGTTTCTCTGCGGTTTCGGTGCTCTGTGTCACGGATGACAAGGCGCATTATTATCCGGATTCGGATATTTTTGCAACAAAGCTAGTTGCCGATGCAAACAGCCGCAGATTGCTTGGGGTGCAGGTAGTCGGCGGGGGCGCGGTGGACAAGATGGTGGATATTGCGGTTGTGGGGATTTCGATTGGGGCAAAGGTGGACGACTTTATTATGATGGATTTTGCCTATGCCCCGCCGTTTTCGACCGCCATCCACCCGTTTGCAACAGCGTGCAGTATTTTAATAAACAAATTGGATGGGCGGTTTACCACCTTTACCCCAGAAGAGTATGCGGCAGGGGCGGCGAAGGAATACTGCCTGGTGGATGTGCAGCCCGCCCCGGTGCTTCCTGGTGCAAAGTGGCTTAACTTATCCAAAGTGGAGGAATTTGCTGCAAAGTATCCAAAGGATGAGAAGCTTTTGCTTGTCTGTGCGAGGGGCAAAAGGGGATATTTGGCGCAAAATAAATTAAGGGCATTAGGTTTTACTGATACCCGCGTCCTAGAAGGGGGCGCAACCTTTAACGTGATCAAAAAGTCCCTGCCAGCGGGCGGAAAGCTTTCTTTGGAGGAAATCAAGCGCGTCAAAGGTCTTGGCTGCCTGCAGGATAAGCGTTTTGGCGATGTGTTTAATGTGCGTGTGATCACGCGCAATGGAAAAATTAAGGCAGAGGAGCAGCGCGTGGTTGCGGAGGCGGCGGAGCGTTTTGGCAGCGGGGAAATTACGATGACAACCCGCCTGACATTAGAAATCCAGGGTGTTCCTTACGCGAATATCGACCCGTTGATTGCCTTTCTTTCGGAGCATGGTCTGGAAACCGGAGGTACGGGTTCACTTGTGCGCCCCGTGGTTTCCTGCAAGGGTACGACCTGCCAGTACGGGCTGATTGATACTTTTGACCTAAGCGAAAAAATACACGAGCGTTTTTACAAGGGATACCATAATGTAACACTGCCGCATAAGTTTAAGATTGCCGTTGGCGGATGCCCAAACAATTGTGTGAAGCCGGACTTGAATGACCTTGGGATCATTGGGCAGCGGGTGCCGGTCTTTGATTATTCCAAATGCCGCGGCTGCAAGAAATGCCAGGTGGAGTTGGCTTGCCCGATGAAGGTAGCAAAGCTTTCAGATGGTATGCTGCAACTTGATATGGAGGCCTGCAACGGCTGTGGGCGCTGCAAGGCAAAGTGCCCATTCGGTGTTACGGAGGAATATCAGGAGGGATGTCGGATCTATATAGGCGGCAGATGGGGCAAGAAAATCGCGAACGGCAGGCCGCTTGAGAAGCTGTTTACTAGTGAGGATGAGGTTCTTGATACGATTGAGCGCGCAATCCTCTTCTTTAGGGATGAGGGAATTACGGGCGAGCGTTTTGCGGATACGGTGAACCGGCTTGGTTTTGAATATGTGCAGGAAAAACTCCTTAATGGAACAATCGACAAATCAGCAGTACTTGGGAAAAAGGTAAAAGGCGGGGCAACCTGCTAGGAAAGATTCAAGCTTATTATGAAGGGTTTATGGGTAGAAGAATGAAAAAGAAATTTGTCTTGTTTTTGTCGGCTGTATTGGTTTGTGGCCTTTTATCCTCCTGTGGGGACAGGGATACGGCGGACGATGGTTTTCTGGATGATGTGCCGGATCCCCCTTCGGTTTATGCCGGTTCGTCTTCCGGTGGAGGGGCAGGGTCTGAAAGTAGCCTGGAAGGGGACATATCCGGTGCGGCGGAGGATGGTACATACACGTTTACGGATGACCTTGGCCAGGAGATCGTCGTTTCTTCCCATCAGCGTGTGGCAGCGCTCCTTGGTAGCTATGCGGATATGTGGGTGCTTGCTGGAGGAAGTCTTTGTGCCGCGCCGGATGATGCATTTGTGGATTTTGACTTATCCCTGCCGGAAGATACCGTGAATTTGGGGGAAACTAAGCGTCTTAGCCTTGAGCTTTTGTTATCCTGTGCGCCCGATTTTGTACTGGCAAGCACCAACACGACACAGCATCTGGAATGGCAGGCATCGCTTGCAGGAGCAGGGATTGTCACAGCCTATTTCGATGTGGCATGTTTTGAGGATTATTTGCGGGTGTTAAAAATTTTTACACAGATCACGGGGCAAAAGGAGTGTTATCAAAAGTATGGGGAGGATTTGAAAGGGCAGATCGAAGAGGTACTTTTCCGCTGTAAGGATAAAACCCCGCCAAGAGTTTTGTTTATGCGCGCTTCCGTCGCGAGTATCCGGGCAAAGGGAAATAATGGAAATGTGCTTGGTGAGATGCTTGATGATTTTGGCTGTGTCAATATTGCGGACACGCAGGAGAGCCTGCTTGACAACCTGAGTGTGGAAAGCATTCTTCTACAGGATCCGGATAAGATTCTGATTGTACCGCCGGGGGATGATGCGGAGGCTGTGAAACAGAATGTGGAGAAGATGTTTGAGGAGAACCCGATTTGGAAAGAACTTTCCGCTGTAAAAAACGGTGAAGTTTATTTCCTGGACAAGCATTTGTATAATTTAAAACCAAATGCGCGCTGGGCTGAGGCGTATGAGAAACTGGCGGAGATTTTATATGGGGAAAGTTCAGATGCCAAATAAAAAACGGCGTTTTTGTCTGTTTTTGTGGGGAGGGCTTTTTGCGTGTCTGGTTATCGCAGTATCTAGCCTCTGTCTTGGGAATATCCGCTTTTCGCCGTTTGAACTGATCCGGATATTCTCGATGGAGGGGGATCGTGTGGGAAGGAGCATTCTTATCTATGCAAGGCTTCCCCGCACGCTTGCTGCCATGGCTTCGGGCGCGGCGCTTTCCGTATCCGGCGCAGTACTGCAAAATGTCCTTGACAACAAGCTTGCTTCGCCGGGAATCATTGGTGTCAATGCAGGAGCCGGGCTTGGTGTAACCCTTTGTCTGGCGGCGGGGACATTTTCTGGGTTGGCAGTTTCCGGTGCGGCTTTTTTGGGAAGCTTAGTTACTGTACTTTTGATTTTTCTTTTTTCCTATCGGATGAACGCATCCAAAACCACCGTGAACCTGGGCGGGGTGGCGTTAAATGCCGTGTGGAATGCCATTGCTGAGTCCATTACAGTTCTGGAT
>CAMWUU010000375.1 GCA_947177515.1 uncultured Lachnospiraceae bacterium | reverse complement strand
GGGCTGGGAGATGTGTATACGCGACAGCCCCTCTTTTTTTCCTCAATCTGTTCAAAAACCGCACGGCAGCAGCGAACCACTGGTTCAGCCGCCATTACCATACCCGCGCCGCCCCCATACGGATAATCATCCACCCGCTTATGCTTATCCAGCGTATAATCCCTTATATTCACAGCATTTAACGAAAGAATTCCCCTTTCCATCGCGCGCCCTAAAACACTAGTGGAAAGTCCCTGCACAATCATCTCCGGAAATAAAGTCATCACATGGAATTCCAAAATCTCTTCTCCTTCCTGCTTTAAAAATAGTTAATCTTTAAAAATCCCCACCAAAATGCATTAAGCTTCCTCCCCTTTACATTAATCCTGGCATAATATACGCCACAATCCTTTTGCCTTCCACATCAATCTCCTTAACACAATCATCAATCACCGGCAAAAGAACTTCCTTCCCATTTTTTGCATCCACAACAAACACATCGTTCGCACCAGTCTGCAAAACATCCTTCAGCACACCAAACTCCTCCCCGTTTTCCTCAAAAACTATGCTGCCGATAATATCGCAGATAAAAAACTCCCCCTCCTCTAGTGGTACGGCATTTTCCCTAGTTACCAAAAGATCTTGCCCCTTATACTTTTCCGCTTCCTCCATACAGTCAATTCCCTTAAATTTCAGGATAACCATATTTTTAAAATATGCAACGCGCTCAATTCCAAGTGTTACTATCCCCGACTTTTTGGTATCAACTAAAACCTCCGAAAGCGCCTCAAAACGCGTCGGGTCATCCGTTGTTGGATAAACCTTCACCTCCCCACGCACGCCATGCGTGGAAGAAATCACACCAACCCTCAGCAAATCTTCCATAAACAAATATTCCTTTCCCTATCTCTCATTCAACGTAATTCCCAAACATTGTACAATTTCTGTTTTCATCTAACCGACCTGTTTGAAACTCTATTTTTTCCAATTTTTCCTAATACCATATTGGCCTTTTTGCAATCTTTTCTTATTTTATTCCTGCCCGGCTTATAAGACCGCACCTTCTGCCCCATGTACATAAATAAATCCACATCACCCCCGTTTCCAAAGCGATGTGGATTTATTTTACCTTATTGCAGTATTTCTACCAATACCTTTTTGTCATCCTTCGCCGCAGCAGCTTTTACCACGGTTCGGATGGACTTGGCAATACGGCCCTGTTTCCCGATCACCTTGCCCATATCTTCCTGTGCAACTTTTAATTCCACAACAAGAGCCTTATCGGTTTCAGTTTCCGTTACAACAACTTCTTCCGGATGATCCACGAGTGACATAGCAATTACCTGAACTAGTTCCTTCACTACTTTCACCTCCGAAATTACTTCACAATACCAGCCTTCTTGAACAACCTGTTCACTGTTTCGGTCGGCTGCGCACCGTTGTTTAACCACTTCTTCGCCTCTTCCTCATTTACGGAAAATGCGGTCGGTTCCTTTGTTGGATCGTAGGTACCGATCTCAGCGATAAACCTGCCGTCGCGCGGGGATCTGGAATCTGCAACGATTACTCTATAGAAAGGTGCCTTCTTCTGCCCCATCCTCTTTAACCTGATCTTAACTGCCATTCTCATCTCACCTCCTTTCCCATCGGATTTTATCGGCACTGCATAATACTATGCAGAAATACCCTATAAGCCAAACGGGAGTTTAAACCCCCGGCGCTTGCCCTTACCTCCCATTAGGCCGGACATCTGCTTCATCATCTTGCGTGACTGCTCAAACTGTTTCATCACGCGGTTCACCTCGCTGATATCCACGCCCGCACCCGCCGCAATGCGCTTTTTGCGCGGCGGGTTAATTAAATCCGGGTTGGCACGCTCCTTCTTTGTCATCGATTGGATGATCGCCTCCATCTTTTTCATGGCGACCTCCCCTTCCCCGATCACATCATCATCCAGTTTTGCACCGCCCATCATATTGCCGGGCAGCATCTTCATAATCTCCGCCATACCGCCCATTTTCTTCATCTGCTGCATCTGGTCAAGGAAATCATTAAAATCAAACTCTGCCTTGCGTATCTTTTTCTCAAGTTCCTTCGCCTTCTCCTCATCGTACTCCGCCTGAACCTTGTCAATCAATGTCAGCACATCACCCATGCCGAGGATACGCGAAGCCATACGATCCGGATAAAACTGCTCCACATCCGAAAGCTTCTCGCCAGTACCAATATATAAAATCGGCTTTCCGGTCACCGCCCGGATGGAAAGTGCCGCCCCGCCGCGGGTATCGCTGTCAAGTTTGGTTAAAATCACCCCGGTAATCTCGATCTTAGTGTTGACGGTTTCCGCCCCCTTAACAGCATCCTGACCGGTCATCGCGTCCACCACAAGAACCGTATGGTCAACCTTCACGGACTCCTTGATCTCAATCAGTTCCTCCATCATGCCCTCATCAATATGCAGCCGCCCCGCCGTATCAATAATAACAAGATTCTGTCCGTTCGTCCGCGCATGTTCCATAGCCGCTTTCACAATATCCACCGGCCTGTGGTTTGTCCCCATTGAAAAGACCGGGACATCCTGTTTTTTCGCATTGATGGTCAACTGATCAATTGCCGCCGGGCGGTAGATATCGCAAGCAACTAAAAGAGGCTTCCTGCCTTTTGACTTAAATTTCCCGGCCAGTTTTGCAATCATCGTTGTCTTGCCCGCACCCTGTAAGCCGCACATCATAATAACAGTAATCTCGTTCGCAGGTTTCAGTGAAATCTCGGTTGTTTCATCACCCATCAGCCGGATCATTTCCTCATTTACGATCTTGATCACCATCTGCCCCGGTGTCAGGCTAGAGAGAACCTCCTCACCTACCGCACGCTCCTGCACGGAAGAAATAAAATTCTTGACCACCTTGAAATTAACATCCGCTTCCAAAAGCGCCATCTTAACTTCCTTTAGTGCGGCCTTAACATTCGCCTCGGAAAGCTTGCCCTTGCCGCGGAGATTTTTAAACACGTTCTGCAGTTTTTCCGACAAACTCTCAAATGCCATACAAAACCCTCTACGATAAAAAATCAAACATTATCTGTCCACTTAAAGTTCCTGTAAAATCAGTGTGGCACACTCCACAATCTTTGGCACATTAAAAGCCGCTGCTTCCCTTACCGTGCCCTCTTCTAAGGAAGTTCCAGCCGCCTCGCCAATCTCGCCGGAAAGCTCCTTAATCTGCCCGACAAGTTCTTTAATGCGCCCGAACTTCTCCGCTAGGTGCAGCGCCTTCTCATACCCGCGCAGCGCCTTCGTACAGCGTCTTATCATATCGTGCACCCCCTGCCGGCTGATCCCCGTATTATCAGCAATCTCCGCCAGGGACAAATCATTCAAAACATAATCCTCAAAAATCTGTTTTTTGTGGTCCCCAAGAAGCTCCCCATAAAAATCATACAAAATCGACAGCTCATAGACCTCTTTCAGCTTCTCATTTACATCCATAGAAACAGCCTGCTACCCTTTTCTTTCCTGTCCCCATACAGCACCACCTGTAACGCTTTTTTCTTTCCAGGTGGCAGTATACCGGATTTTCCCGGGAATGTCAAGCTTTTTTTCATTTAATTTTTTCATCCCATCC
>CAMWUU010000374.1 GCA_947177515.1 uncultured Lachnospiraceae bacterium | reverse complement strand
TCCGCTTTGCTCCCATTCCTCCCTCTGGGGTACTGTCCGCAAACATGCTGTTTTAAGTTCCGCATGTTTCTGTATGTTTTCGGTATTTTTCTTTTAGGCGCTCTAATAGCGCGTCCACACACCGGTAATATTCCGCGATCTTACCATCCTCATACAGTTTCTTTATTTTCTCAAGTTCCTGGTACTCACCTGTCTGTTCTGCCATATTGCGGGCGGCATATACCTCCTGCGCCACCTGTGTGGTGATTTCACTGCGCGGGGTTAGCGCGGTAAGTTCCCGATCCATCTTCTCCTTATTTCCAGATAATGTAAGCGCGATAAAATATTGTTTTAATGTATCATCCGATTTATTGCGGTCGTAAGCTTCACGGAAATACTCCGCTGCCTGGCTGAGATTGCCAGAATGCATTTTAACCACCCCAACATTATGAAGAACATCCCCATATACGGCATCCGTAAGTTCGGATACCTTCCCAGAAAGCATAATCTCCCGGTACAAAAGAAAAGCCTCATGTTCCCGCCCCAAAAGCCAGAGCCTGTCCGCTTTCCATTTCAGGCGCGCAAGCGGACTTTTTTCATAGAACGCGTCATACTCACGCAGGAAAGCCTTAATCTGCTGTGCATCATAATAATCGGCACTGCAAAAACAGGCGACCATCAAATCTTTCGCCCCCGCGCGGGCATCAATCAGACGCTGTAAACATTCTGCCCTTGAAGCAAGCCCCAGCCCCTCCCCAATAAACCGTACAAATTCTTCCGAATAAAGCTCCTCCTGTACCTCAAACGCATTCTGATACAGGACATAGCAAAGTTCCTCAATACTTGAAACACGATCACCCGTCGCCCGGAAAACATAAGGCTCTTTTGCTTCCTCCCCCACGCAAAGTATGACCTTTCCCATATTCCTTCCCCGTTTCCAAAATAAAACATCCTACAAAACCTGTTCCCAAATGCGGTAAGTAGTTTTCTCCCTGCCAAAACCAATATCCCGTATCTGCACCACCGGCGTATCCCGGTCAACATAAAACAACGAAAGTTCCAGTCGCACAGTCTTGTTCTCCCTCTGCATCAGATGATCCAGGATCATAACCTCGTGCAGTGGTTCCCTGCGCATAACATGGTCAACCAAAAATTCAATCTCGTTGGTATCGTCCAAAATAAAACGCAGTGTCCGGCTTACCGAACGGTAATCGCTCCCCGCCTGCGAAAGTACAAAATACTGCTCCTTCGCATCATGGTACGCTTTCAGCATAATATCCTCGCGCGTCATGTCCTCCCCAAGGAAAACATATTCCTGTGCGGACTGGTGCATGGAGGCTGCATAACAGGCTCCCCTTGCAAAAAGGTTCTGTCCGTAAAACACCCGTCGCCCGTCACAGAGCTTTTTCAGTGCTTCCATTGCCCAGCCATCCGCAAAACCCGCCCCAGTCACAAAAATGGACGTAACAGGCTGGCTGCTTAGTTGCTGCACCACCATATTGTAAAACCAGTAAGACTTGCGTTCTGCCTCCTCCCCGCAGATTCCCCCTTCGTAGTACTCCTGGGTAAAATCTTTGCGCTCAGACAGCACGGACTGTAACTGCCGTTTCCTTGCAAAACATACCCTGTCATAAAAAAAATGAGTCCCGTCACATGCAAAAAGCGCCGTATCGTTCAAAAAAAGCTCCGGCTTCATGTTGACGATATAGCGCATAAAGCATTCGGTATGCGACAAAAATATAATATGCCCTGCCAGTCCCAAATGTCCAAAAATCCCTGCAAGTAAAGCCTTCGCCCTCCCCGCACCTTCTGGCAGAGTGACGGCAAGTAACGTAACTTTCTCCCCGCCTGCCTGGCGGATCAGGGTAAGAATATACCGCATATATTCCTCCATCAATAACTCCGCGCAGTAAGTTTCCCCACAAAGCAGGGTTTCCCTACCAGAAAGCAGACCTTCTAACAGGCCGGATGCCTCTGCGGCTTCCCCGTGCGCCGCAGCCCTAACAGCCTCTGCCCCGTAAAGCCACCCCCCATCCCCATCACGCCGCCCGAGAATGACCGGCATCGCCAATTCCTGGTTATCCTTCCCGTAGCAGACAGGTTCCGGTTCCCTCGTCCTTGTATTAAAACGGCTGAGCAAAGCCGTATCCCAGTTCAGGTCGAGTCCATAAAAAGTATCTTCCAACACTGTTTTCCCCTCTCCTAAAGAGCCTTATTCCCTTAAACCCGTATATGGAACAAATGCCCCGCTTCGTATTCTGTCCGGATATAATTCTCAAGCAGCTTCATCACAGTCAGGTCATCTTTCATCTCATGCGCTGTTAGAATCAGGTTCAGCAAATCATAATGGTTCTTGCCATCACGCGCCGTCCCGTCCGCTTTAACCACCGCTGTACTTTCTGTGATTACCGTCCGCCCGTCATACTCCTCCGTAATATAGTACTGCATGCTCTCCTCCCCGAAAAGCACAAAACTCGCAACAAAAATACCATGACAAATATTCTTCATCGTACATTCTGAAAACTGACCCGCATCCCCAATCCGGTAATGCAGCACAACATGATGTGACGGATCAGTATGGTACTCAACAAAAGTCTTATCATAGAGATCATCCTGGTACTGAATAAACTCCTCAAACCTCTTAAAAAACGGGAGGATAATCCCCTTTTTCAAAATACCGGAAAGTTTATGCTCCAGAAAATCCCTCTGCCGTTGTGTAAAACCCTCTTCCTGTGCATAGTGCTTAAGCAGTGCCAGCGTACAGATCTCATTGTCACCGGACAAAACTTCCCGCTCCATCAGTTCAAAAAGTTCCGCCGAAATCATACGGTCATTTAACAGAAAACGATATGCATAATAATTCAAAAATGCCCGGATTAATTTCCGGTTTGTACCATAACGGTAATAGCTCAGGAATACCGCCTGCGCATTGCCGACACTGCCCTGTGAAAAAAGCATCTGCCCAAGCAGGCTCTCTTCTAAGCTCTCCGTATCAAGTTCCT
Organism: uncultured Lachnospiraceae bacterium; assembly: GCA_947177515.1. Taxonomy (GTDB): domain Bacteria; phylum Bacillota; class Clostridia; order Lachnospirales; family Lachnospiraceae; genus RGIG4057. The sequence continues at coordinate 630 of CAMWUU010000374.1, read as the reverse complement.
CCGCCCTAGCACTCTTCCATATCGCATACATCGCCTCCGTCGCGCCATGGTAAAACCCGCACAGATAGGACAGCAGCTCCTTATCACAACGGCCGCATTCAAAAATATAATGCGCCAGGTACAACAAAAAGGAATCCGCTGCCGGCTTATCCATTGCCTCCAGATACCTCAATGCCAGTTTATCCAGACGTTTTACCTCGATTTCATCCACGCCGAACTGCATAAGCGCCTGCGCCGCGCGCCCGTCAAACCCGCGCTGGATAAAGAAATGGATAATGCGCGCCCGCTCTTTCTTGGAAAATTTTTCCAGTTGCACCCGTTTCAGATAATGTTCAAAAAGGTCGCTCTCATAATTTTCATAATAATATTCCATCAAGAAGCGGATGCATTCTTCCCTGCATTCCTCCGACACATCCTTATTCCCGGACAAAAGCCTGCTAAGCTCCTGTGGCTGGCTGCCGAATTTTAAATATTTGTTTTCTTCTTCTTTTAAGTGAAGCAGAAGTCCCAGATCGGCGGCACCACACTCATAACTCTCCCACAGATGTTTATCCAAACGGACAAGCGGGGTTATCACCACCTTGATTTCACCCGGTTTTGTTCCTGTAAGATTTGCAGCAGGATAAAAAC
>CAMWUU010000373.1 GCA_947177515.1 uncultured Lachnospiraceae bacterium | reverse complement strand
GAAATTGCATAGGTTTTTCTTTTTTATAGTGTGTATGTTCCTGCTCTTAAGTGGTTGCGGGAAACATAAATGTGCCATATGTGGGAAAATGGCAAACTGCAAGCTTATGGTTGGTGGACAGGAGTATGATCTTTGCCGGGACTGTTACGAAACCTATGTCGAGGAACAGCATCTGTTTGACGAGGAGTTGTAATTTTTTCTTTTCCTGGCAGGAAGTTATTTATTTTCACTGGTTCTGGGGCGTGGTATGAGTGTTGCATCTTCTTTTAACTGGTTGATGATGATTTCCCTTACTGATGCCCCAAGATGCCTGCGCTCTTCCTTTGGCACATCGGCGGGATAAATCGGTTTGCCGTAATGGATGATGACATGTGCCTTTTTGACCCATGGCATATGGTTTTCAAAAACAGCCGCCGTGTTGGAGATGGCGACCGGGACAATCCCGCATCCCGCTTTTTCCGCCATTTTAAGACTTCCTTCCTTAAACGGCAATAAATCAAATTCTTCGCCGCGGTTCCTTGTACCCTCCGGCATGATGAAAATGGAGTAGCCCGATTTGAGCTGCTCGATTCCCTGCATAATTGTTTTTAAGCCTTCCTTCATATCATCCCGGTCAAGGAAAAGGCATTGCAGGCTTTTCATCCATCCGGCAAAAAGGGGAACCCGGCGAAGTTCTTTTTTGGCAACGAAGCCGGTCAGGGTTGGCAGGGTGATATAGCTGACGGGGATATCCGCAAGACCGCGGTGGTTGCCGACATAGAGGAAGGATTCGCCTTTTGGCAGTTCCTCGCTGCCTTGTACCGTGATTTTTGTCCCTGCGCAGAGCATAACAAAACGGAATGCGTTCCGCACAATTGCCTGGGACGCTGCGATTCTTGCATGTAGGTTAAATTTCCCAACGATTAAAAGAACCAGATAAACCGGAAGGAATAAAATCAGAAAAATTACCATGGAAAGTACCACCAAAACAATGCGCATAACAACCTCTTTCCGCTGCGTGCAGCATGGGCGGGCAAAGCATTTAAAAATGCGGTATACCGTGCATGCATTTTTTTTGTAACGCAACATTTTTTACATTGCATCAGTATACCACATTTTCAAAATATTTGGTAGACTTTCTTACAAAATTCTTACGGTTTTCAAAATTTTATAATTTGTTTATAAATGTATGCGCTGGTGTCCGGGTATGGTCTATCCTTTTTATGGGTCTTCCCTTTGGTGCTAAGGAAGTGTTAAATTCACCCGTGACGGTTCCAGCAACGATATTGTTAAATCAACAATATTGTTTAACAGTGGGGTTACTTTTCAAGGTCAGCCGTACGAGTCAGTTTAATATATTTCCCGTCCTGTTCCAGATTCTTTGTGTAGCCGTCGTCCGTGTAAAGTTCGTATGAAAGTTTTTTGCCAGCTTCTCCTAACAGTTCAAATTTTGTATAATCGAGTTCACCCGTGCATTCACATGGCGGGCAGAGAGGCAGCAGATGGCCAGGACGGATAAAGAAGGCAACCTCATTTAAAGCGCAGGTAATATAATGCCAGCCCGAATCCATTTTTGTAAGTGTGTATTCTTGCGAAGAAGTAAATTTTACCAGGAGCATATCTTCAGGCAGATAGACTGTGCGGCCGCTTGCATTTTGCTGGTAAACTGGCGTAAGCATCAGGCTTTCTCCAAGCAGTAGCTGGTCTTCCACTTCACATGCCACCTTATCCTGCGGCCACTCAAAAGCAAGCGGGGAGAAGAGCAGGGTATCGTTTTGCACTGCTTTTATAAATTCGCTGTAAATATATGGAATCAGACGGTAGCGCAGTTTTAAGATTTCCCGGAAATCGTTGAGGCCTTCAAATTGATAGCATTCCTGCTCCCTTGTGCCGAGTGCCGCATGGTTGCGCATTAGCGGTGTGAAAATCCCAAAGGCAAGCCAGCGCAGCAGCAGATCCCTTGTTGTGTTGCTGCCAAAGCCGCCGAGGTCGGCACCACTGTAAAGGAAGCCACACATGTTTAAGGACGGCATCATCTTGATATTAAGCAGCAGATGGCTCCACCACGACTGGTTGTCACCCGTCCAGATACCTCCAAAGCGGTGCATGCCAATATAGGAGGAACGCGAGAATAACAGCAGGCGCTTATTCGGGCAGATGGTATCGAAGGCTTCTGCTGCTGCGCGGGTCATATTGTAACCATAAAGGTTGTGCACCTTGTCGTGGCGGATTTTCTTTCCATCCATATTATGGTAGAAACGTTTGTAATCCGCATGATCGTTGTTGATGTTAAACACGTTCTGCATCGCCCAGAAATCGTTTAATTTCGGGTCATCCTTCACTTTTAGAAGTTCTTCGACTTTGCGTGCGGCCTCTTCGATTCCCTCCTCGGAGAAAAAGATGGCAGGTTCGTTCATGTCATTCCAGAATCCTTCAATTCCCGCGTCGATTAGGCGTTTGTAAAGTCCGCCGAACCATTTTCTTGCATCGGCATTGAGAAAATCCGGGAAATGAGTTTTGCCCGGCCATACACCGGCGACAAAATCCGTGCCGTCCCCACGTTTGCAAAAATAGTTGTTTTTTACTCCGTCTTCATAAATATCGTAACCTTGTTCAATTTTAACCCCCGCGTCGATAATTGGGATAAAATGCAGTCCCTGTTCCTTCATCTCAGCGGAAAGTGAGGAAAGATCTGGGAAGCGTTCCGGGTGGACGGTAAAATCTTTGTAGTCTTCCATGTAGTCAATATCCATGCTGATCGAGTCGAGTGGCAGGTGGTTTTCGCGGTATCCCTTTGCTACGCGGCGGATATCGGTTTCATCCATGTAGCCCCAGCGGCTCTGGATAAAGCCAAATGCCCAAAGCGGCGGGATATAGCTTGTTCCGATCAGTTTGCGGAATTGTTTTACGATGCAAGGGGCATCCGGAGTGGAGGGGCTTGAACCGGGTGTGGAAGTGGATGGATGGAGGTGGTTATTTTCTTCCCCGCAGGTGATCAGGTATACGTCGAGGTTGTTATCTTCAATGGAGATGGTCAGTTTGTCCTGCTTTGTATAGCCGATATCGTAACGGATATCTGCTGGGTAGTCAATAAAGAGTCCGAAGCTTTCTTTCCCGATTACCATCAGGAAGTTGTGTGCGCCGTAGAGCGAAACTTTTTCTTCGGTATGGTTGGGATCATCGGTGCAGCAGCTTACGTACTGGTAACCGCGTTTGTTAATGCCGCGGTTTGCTTCGCCGAGTCCGTATACTGCGTCGTTTTCCGTCATAGTGTAAGAGAGAAGGAATTCCTTTCCGAGTTCTAGGTTTACGTACTGGGTGAGTGCTGCCGCGTCCTTTGCGCTGCTTACCTGGATGGCTGGAAGCTCTGTTACTGTGGCTTCGGTTTCAATGGGTGTTCCAAAACGAAATTTTTGTACCATGATTTGTTCCTCCTATATTAAGTTCCGCATATGCCCTCCCAGTACCAATGACTTAGGAAAGGAGTTTCCGTCCGCAGGCTCCCAGAAACTCCTTTCTGGCACTGTCCGGGCATATGCTGATATTAAGTTCCGCATATGCCCTCCCAGTACCAATGACCTAGGAAAGGAGTTTCCGTCCGCAGGCTCCCAGAAACTCCTTTCTGGCACTGTCCG
>CAMWUU010000372.1 GCA_947177515.1 uncultured Lachnospiraceae bacterium | reverse complement strand
CTACCAAGGTGATCCAGGGCACAGCGGGAACAACCGAGGAGCAGCTCCGCTATTCCTGGAATTACGCGATGCTTTTAGCACAGGGACCTTCCGAAGCGGCAATGCTAAAAAGCCCGGTGTTTACCGCTATGGAAACTGGGACAATCGCCCGGATGGAGGAGATTTCCCGCTGTGCTTCCGAGGTGCAGGATGCACTGATTTCCATTTTGTCAGAGAAGCGGATTTCCGTGCCGGAATTAAATACCGAGATTGCGGCAAAAAAAGGTTTTTCGGTAATTGCAACTGCTAATACAAGGGATAAAGGTGTAAACGAGATGTCGGCGGCATTAAAGAGGCGTTTTAATATTGTTGTGCTGCCTGCCCCGGCGGATCTTGAGTCGGAGATGGAAATTGTGCGCACGAGGGTAGCACAGCTTGCGGCGGGACTTGATTTAAATTCTGCGCTGCCGGAGGAAGAAACAGTGGAGAAAGTTTGTATGATTTTCCGCGAATTAAGATGTGGCGAAACCTTAGACCGGAGCCAGAAGGTAAAAGGAACGAGCGGCGTGCTCTCCACGGCGGAGGCAATTTCGCTTTTGTGCAATAGTATGGCACTTGCCGGGAGTTTTGGCACCGGAAAAATCAGCGACAACGATTTGGCTGCCGCGCTGCAGGGTGCCATTATTAAGGATGAGGATAAGGATGCCGTGGCATGGAAGGAATACTTAGAACATGTAATGAAAAAGCGCGGATTGAAGTGGGGCGGGTTGTATAAGGCGTGCCGCGATTTGCTGTAATAGGGTAAGTTATATAGTGGCCGCTTCTGCTAGGCGGGAGCGGCAAACGTGAGGGAAGTTTAAAAAGCACTTTCAAACATTTCCCGGATGCAATATCGCGGGAAGCCCTGCGATATGCACGGGTATAAAATAGATTTTTAAATTCTAGTTAATATGCCCGTTAAAAGGGCAAGGGGGTATAATTATGAAACATCCATATATATTTGGTATCCGGCATCTCTCCCCTGCCGGCGCTTGGCATCTGAGGAATTTTTTATCGGAGAAGAATCCGAAGTTGGTGCTGGTGGAAGGCCCCTGCGATTTTGATGATACGCTTGTGTGGCTGTCCGACCAGGCGGTGCAGCCACCAATTGCAGTGCTCGCCTATACGAAGGATGCACCAGTGCGGACAATTCTCTATCCGTTCGCGGAATATTCCCCTGAGTACCAGGCGATTTTGTGGTGTAAGGAAAATAAGAAAGAATGTCGTTTTATCGACCTTCCGTCAGAGGTTTTTCTGGCGCTTCCGGAACACGCACCGGGCAGGAAATCCGCGGATGACGGTGAGGAGGAGCGCATGAATGTCTATGAATTGCTTGATAAACAGGCGGGCGAGGACGGGCATGAAACCTTCTGGGAGCGCACGATGGAGCATACCGGTGATACAGAAGGGTATCACCGCGGGGCGGAAATTTTTGGAAAAGAGTTGAGGGCATTGGAGGAAGATGGAGCGGATGACCGCCCGGAAATTCTGGTGCGCGAGGCGTTTATGCGAAGGAAAATTGAGGAGGCCATTGCGTCAGGAGTATTGCCGGAAGAAATTGTTGTGGTGACGGGTTCTTACCATGTGGCAGGGCTTTTGGATGAGCAGGCGGGCGCAATGACCAATAAGGAGTTATCCTCCCTGCCGCGCCTTGAAGCGAGTCACACATTGATGCCATATTCGTACTATCGGCTTTCCACGCGCGCTGGCTACGGGGCAGGCAATAAGGCACCTGCTTATTATTCTCTTTTATGGGAAAGTTTTTTGCGGGGCGACCTTTCCTATACTGCGCGCTGTTATCTTAGCCGGATTGCGGGATTCCAGAGAGAACACGGCAACCCGGTTTCTTCGGCACAGGTGATCGAGGCGGTGCAGCTTGCGGCGGCACTTGCAAAACTGCGCGGAGGAAGTTCGGTTCCGACCCTGCGCGATTTGCGGGACGCGGCGATTACCTGTCTTGGGGGCGGAAGTGTTTCCGAGCTGACACTTGCCACGGCAGATACGGAAATTGGCGCGGCGATTGGATCCCTGCCGGACGGTGTGAGCCGCACCAGCATCCAGGAGGATTTTTACCGGAGATTAAAGGAATTAAAACTGGAAAAATACCGCGGAGCCACACAGCAGGAATTGTCGCTTGATCTGCGCGAGAACCGTAATGTTTCCTCACAGAAAGCGGCATTTCTTGATTTACACCGCTCTTTTTTCCTGCATAGGCTGCGGGTTTTAGGTGTTAGTTTTGCAACGCAGGCAGCGACGAAACAGGATAATGCGACTTGGGCGGAGCACTGGAGCGTGCGCTGGACACCGGAGGCGGAGATTGAGTTGGTGGAGGCGGCCTTAAAGGGTGATACAATCGCGCAGGCGGCATCGTTTTGTATGAAGGAGCGCGTGGAACAGGCTCCGAGTATGGGCGAGGCGGCTAAGGTAATTGAGGACGCTTTCGACTGCGGGATGACGGAGGCGGCTGCTTACGCAACTGCCGCGCTGCAGGCGATGGCGGTGGATGCGGCTTCCGTTATCGATCTTTCCAAAGTAGCGGGGAGTCTTTCCGTTGTTTTGCAATATGGGGATATCAGGCAGCTTGATTCCGCGCCCCTTATACCGATTTTGCAGCAGATTTTTTTCCGCGCGTGCCTTATTTTGCCGGGGGAATGTGTCTGTGACGACGAGGCATCAAAGGAGATGGCAGCAGCGATCGAGCGATTGAACAGCGCCATGCTGGCGCATGATTTCCTGGATGTGAAGGCATGGGATGATGCGCTTAAAGAGTTGGCAGAACGGGATGATCTAAATACAAAACTTTCTGGTTATGCGATGGCAATTCGATTGGAACGCAGTCTTGCGGATGGAGAGGCGCTGCGTCTTGAAGTGCGCCGCAGGCTTTCTAGGGGAGTTCCGGCAGAACTTGGTGCGGGGTGGTTTGAGGGGCTTGCCATGAAAAACCGCTATGCACTGATTGCAAGGCTTTCGCTCTGGGAGAGCCTTGATGAGTATCTGGAAACGCTTGACGATGAAGAATTTAAGCGGGCGCTGGTTTTCCTGCGCCGTGCGTTTGCGGATTTTTCAGCGATGGAGAAAGATTCGATTGCCGAAAATCTGGGTGAAATCTGGGGATATAATGGCCAGGAGGTCAGCGAGGCGCTGAATGCAGAATTGAATGTGGAAGAAAAGGAACTGGTTGAGAGTCTTGATGACTTTGATTTTGATTTTTAGATGCGGTTTTCGGTGCGGCAATAGCAGTGAAATGGCATGTTATTTTCATTGAGATTTTGCGGAATATCCGGGTTAAGCGGGTGTGAACTATGGGATATCCTGTAATACACGTGGACGGGATGAAATCGGTGGAGGAAAATATTGATTTTTGCTTAAAAAGGTTTGGCACGGAGGTTTACCATGGAGAGCGGAACAAATAAGGATATGGAACAATCTATGATAAGGTGGAGGCTGATTCTTGGACAGGACAGCCAGGAGCGCTTTGGAAAGATGGGGGGTGGGGGGCTTAGCAGCGAAATGGATATGATGGATCAGGCGCTTGCTGCCATCTATAATCTGAATTCGCCGGGGAGTTTTGCCTCTGGCGGTCCAGGCGGCGTGGGAGGAGGG
>CAMWUU010000371.1 GCA_947177515.1 uncultured Lachnospiraceae bacterium | reverse complement strand
CAGGCGGCGTGGGAGGAGGGGGAGGAAGGGGACCTTCAAACCCACAGATTACAAGGTGGCTTGGGGATGTGAGAAGTCTTTTTGACCCAGAGTTAGTAAAAATTATCCAGGGTGACGCGATGACGCGCTGCGGCTTAAAGCAGCTTATTTTTGAGCCGGAACTTTTGGAGAACCTGGAGCCGGACGTAAATCTCGCTTCAACCATTTTGCTTTTAAAAGACCAGATACCGAAGCGGTCAAAGGAGAGTGTGCGCGAGTTTATCAAGAAGATAGTCGAGGAAATCAACCGCCTGCTTGAACAGGATATCCGCCGCGCTGTGACTGCTGCGGTTAACAAGCACAAACATTACCCGATTCCGTCGGCAGCAGCACTTGATTACAAGACAACGATTTCCCGGAATTTAAAACATTATAATCAGGAGCTGAAAACAATTGTGCCGGAGCACTTTTATTTCTTTGATCGCACCAGTACGACGGCAGCCAACAAATGGAATGTAATCTTAGATATTGATCAGAGTGGTTCCATGGGAGAGTCCGTGATTTACTCATCGATTATCAGTTGTATTCTTGCCAGCATGTCAAGTATTTCCACGCGGATTGTGGCGTTTGACACGAATATTGTCGATCTGACGGAAAAGAGCGACGATCCAGTGGATTTGCTCTTTGGCTTTCAGTTAGGCGGCGGAACGAATATTGATCAGTCGGTTGCATACTGTGAAAAATTTATTGAAAACCCCAAAAAAACATTGTTCTTTTTGATCACTGACCTTGAGGAAGGGGGCAACCGCGCCGCGCTTTTACGCCGTCTTGGGGAGTTAAAAGAGGCTGGTGTTACACTGGTGTGCCTGCTTGCGCTTGCGGAGAGCGGAAGACCTTATTATGATACACAGATGGCGCAGAAGGTTGCAGCGTTAAAAATTCCTTGTTTTGCGTGCAGCCCGCAGATGCTGCCGCAGCTTTTGGAGCGCGCGCTAAAGGGGCAGGATCTGGATCAGTTTGTGAAGGAATTTGAGAAAAAGAAGAAGTGAGAAAATTGGTTTTTAAAAGCCTGAGGAGGAAAAAGGTTAAAGGTTGCTATTCATGAAAATGCATGGAGGGATCAGCTCGGCAAATTGCAGTCTTTTATTGATTATGAAATGTATCCGGAGTATTTTGTGAATTTTGCGCAGTAGAAGTCCATCGGTTCATGTTATTTCTGCCTTATTCCCATTGTCCGCCCATTTTTATCAGAGAAACGCGGATAAAAGCGCTTCCCGTAAGATAAAGAGGTCAGTCCGCCCTGTGCGGGTTGGCCTTTTTGCTATATTGTTAAAAAATTTCACAAAATATTTTGTGACGGGGGAATTCGTTTTTCGGTGTATTATAATTGAGAGGGGAGTAAAAAACTATTTGACAGGAGGGCGGATATGGGGGAAGTGAACATGGAAGATGAGAAGATTGTTGCATTATATTGGGAAAGGGCGGAGGAAGCGATTGCGGCGACGGAGGAAAAATATGGGAAATACTGTTCCTATATTGCATGTAATATCCTGAATAATCGAGAGGATGCAAAGGAGTGTGTCAATGATACCTGGCTGCGTGCATGGAATGCCATCCCGCCGGGAAGACCGGGGCATCTTGCTACTTTTTTGGGGAAGATCACAAGAAATCTGGCAATCAACCGATTAGAAAAGGAACGGGCGAAAAAGCGGGGCGGCGGAAAGATGGAGGTGTTTTTAGAAGAACTTTCAGATTGCCTTTTTGCCGGGCATACAGGGGAGGAAACGGCTGATTTTATCATCCGTGATGCCATGGATCGTTTTTTATCCGCACTGCCAGCGGAAAGCAGAAAACTTTTTGTCAGGCGTTACTGGTATTTCAGTTCTATCCGGGAAATCGCAAAGGATTACAAAATCAGCGAGAGCAAGGTAAAAATGACACTGCTGCGCACAAGACAGGAATTAAAAGTGTTTTTGGAGAAGGAGGGGATTGCGGTATGAAGAGCAGGAAATTAATGGAGATCATGGGGGAAATCAAGGAAGAATATATTGCGGAAGCAGATCCTTGGGCAGAGCGGGGGACAAGATGGATAGGGAGTACAAAAAGGAATGCGAAGCGTTGTTTTTATTTGGTATGTGCAGCTTGCCTCTGCCTGGTGATTGGGGGGATTTTTGTGGGGCAGTTGCAAAAGCAGGATGGGGCGGATATGTTTTCGGATTCTGTTACTGATGCTTTGTTAAATGGGCAGGCGGGCGGAATGATGGGAGTAATGATAGATAACGATGTACTTTATATTGCGGATGTGAAAGTTGGGAACCGGCTTGCGGAGTATTGGATGAGTAAAATTTATAATACACAGGGAGCAGGCTATATACCACAGAATATATCGCCTGCGGATTCGGATACGTTTCAGGCAGACTATCCAACAAAATTCCTAGAACCTTTCCTTGGCGAATTGTATTACGAGGAGGAAGGCAGACGTTGGTATCGGATAAAGGATTGTGATAATATTGCAAGATTGATCAGCCAGGATGAAGACGGATTGTTGCGCTTATGGGAATATAGTTATTTTCATGTGGCATTAAAGCCGGGGACATGGGAACTTGGGGAGGTGGGGGATTATTACAAAGACCGGTATCCAGATATGGATTTGGATTGGTCAGCTTATACTTATGGTGAGATGTTTTCTACGATTTATGGACTCAAAGATGCTCATGGGATTAAGCGTATTACAGCGGAAGTTACAAATACGGATAATACGCTGCTAGAAAAGAAAATGGGGAGGATTGCGGAAACTTATATCTGTGAGGATGAGGAGGAAATCGAGAAAATTTACAATATTATTGTTGATATGGTCTGTGCAAAAACGGAATGGTTGGAATTCGCCGGGAAAAGGCGTTTTACGTACAGCTTTACAATGAGTGAGCAACTATTGCTTGGTGGGGGGGAGAGTATTTTTGGTACACGCAACCTAATAATAGAGATGGAGGATGGGACAGTGATTGACCTTTTAAAATATGATGCTCATCGGGGTTGTATTTACCAGAAGGGCTGCGTGCTTTCGGAAGATATGAGCGAGGAGGCAGTCGGAATCTTTAATGAAATTTTTGGGATACATTGACAAAAGAATATGTAACATTTCACGGCATTTGGGTAGCATTTCACGTCAAATGGGTTATTCTGGTAAGGCGGGCAGCCGAAAAAAGGAATGAATAACAGGGACGGGATGTTTATACCGGTGAAATAGTGGGACGAAGCGGCAGCGGCAGAAATTAGAGAGATGATAATATGATTCGCATTGCAATCTGTGATGATGAGAAATATATGAACGATGAGATCCGGACAATGGTATCCGAATTTTTTAAAAGGAAAAATATGGAAAATTCTATTGCGCAGTTTTTTTGTGGGGAAGAATTATTGAAGTATGAAAAACCGGTGGATGTCCTGTTTTTGGATATCCAGATGAGGGGAATGGACGGTATGGAAGTGGCAAGGAAGCTTAGGGAACGTAAGTTTCAGGGAATTTTGATCTTTATTACCGTCCTTTATGAAATGGTATTTCAGTCTTTTGAGGTACAGGCGTATGATTATCTGGTAAAACCGATAGAAGAAAGCCACTTTGAAAAAACAATGGACCGTCTTTTTGCAT
>CAMWUU010000370.1 GCA_947177515.1 uncultured Lachnospiraceae bacterium | reverse complement strand
TCGCCCACCACCGCGGTATCCCCTTTAGGTTTAGGAGAACTAACCCGTTCTGCAACGCCTGGTGGGGAAGGGGAACTAACCCCAGATGCAACACCTGATGGGGAAGGGGATGATAAAAACAAAGGGGAAGCAGGATTTCCGACCGTTGCACCGGTAACGGCGGACAGGGTGCAGGAAATTGCGGGAACCATGACACGTGAAAGTTTTCCTCGGATTGACGGTTCCACTGCAACCATACCGATCTCGGAAGCGGTTTACTGCTTGGCGACCGGCGAGGATGCCGAGGCGGCGAAGAAAGTGATCAACCACACAAAGACTACCAATTCTTACATACGTCTTTACGATGGGGAGGCAGATCTGCTAATTGTGTATGAACCTTCCCCATCCATAATCGAACGAATGCAAAAGGAGCCGTTAACCATAAAGCCAATCGGGTTGGATGCGCTTGTTTTTATGGCAAATGCGGCCAATCCCGTAGAATCGCTTTCAAAGCAGCAGCTTATTGATATTTATTCCGGCAAAATATCAGACTGGTTGGAAGTAGGTGGAAAAAAGCAGGAATTACTTGCTTTCCAGCGTCCCGCAGGTTCCGGAAGCCAGACGCTAATGCAAAAACTAGTAATGGGCAGCACAGCCATGGCAAAGGGGGATAATATATACCATTATTACACGATGGCGGATATTCTTGAGGGGATGCTAAATTATACGGGTGATGACAATACACTTGGTTATTCTGTCTATTATTACGCGAGCCAGATGTACCATCTGCCGGATTTGAAATTTATGGCGGTGGACGGGGTTCTTCCATCAACACAGACAATCTATGATGGGACATATCCATATGCGAATGCATTTTATGCGGTAATCCGCCCGGATGAGCCAAAAGATTCCGCTGCACATCAGATCTTTGATTGGCTGACGGGGCAGGAAGGACAGCGCATGGTACTTGATCTTGGCTATGTGCCGGTGATTATGCCGGAGGGGGCAGAAATTGGAAAGGAAAGCCATAATGCGGGCAGCGCCGCAGAAATAGAACTCTTACCAGCGGAGGAATTGGAGGAAGGGCAGCATTATATTTTCTTTCAGAAGCAAAATATTTCCTGGGAATATGAATATGGCAAGGTGATAGTATTTGATAATAAATGGGAAAAATGTACAACATTTTACAATGCACAAACCAGTGCGCGGGGTGTATGGGATGGTCGCTATCTTGCAATCGGGCAGTACCGCAGTCTGCCGGACGGACAGGAAGAATTTATTTCCAGGATCTATGATCTTGAAACACAACGGTTTTTAGATGATGCATGGCTTGAGGGAGCATGGCTGTTTGATTCCGAACTTGGGTATTTTGGGAAATATCCTTCCGAAGAAGAAAAGGATGCCCGCATGGAAATTGACGGTGAGTATAATGAATGGGGGAAGATCTGTAATGCGCGCGGGGAGATTGTGCTTAACTATGTGCCGATGTATGAGGGAGGAATGCAGTTATACCGGGAAGATGATGTCTTTCGTTTGTATGATATAACCTATAGAAGGAATGAGGAGGGAAGTTACGAGGCATTCCGCTATTACATGATCTATGACCTTAATCTGCATCTGAAACTGGTCGTGTTTGAGGACGAAGATATGTTACCGATGAAAGGTGACAGGGAAGAGGGGGCAGTCTATGCGCGCTGGGAGGATTGTCTATTCTCGGGGAAAGGCGAAATTCTGCTTGATAAAACCGGATTTTTAAGCCGGTTTGGGGACGGGGAGGATATGGATTGTATTATGGAAGACTGCGGGGAGGCGAAGGATGCGCTGAACTGTCCAGTGGCCACAAGACTCTATCCATTCCTTTACAAAGGAAAGCGCTACTATGTGAACCAGACACTCGATTTTTGCTTTGTTGAGGGGGAGGAAAAGGGAGGAAGAACCGGGGAAGGCCAAGCTCCCCTTCCGTATTATTTTGAAGCGGAAGGTGCCGGGTGGGAAGGGCAGAGCCTCTATTTCAGGGCGGACGGCGAACTGCTTAGTATGAAAGATGGCACCATGCCCGATCGTGTGTTAAGCAGTGGGGAAGGATATGCGCTGGTGCATATTGGCGAAAACGGTGTTGTGGTGGAAGAACATTTGCCAAAAATTGGTTTTTGTGAAACTTACACCTACCCCGCACCAGTAAATCCGGAAGATAGATATGTGTATGAACTTTATTATTTCGGGGAGCACCGTTTTGTAATAAAGGACTATCAGAGGCTTTCGGATAATACACAGGGGACGGATATGGAGCTGTGTTTCTATCGCGGGATGGAGCGGGAGGACTCTTTCACTGCAAAATCGATTGATCTGTGGGAGCAATATGGCCGGAATCATAACAAAAATGAAACCATTCTTTTCGTGCTGGATGACTATATTGTACTTCAGTTAGAAACGAATGAAATATACCAGCGGCGGTATGTGCTGCTTTTGGACGGGGAAATCCGCTTTGTAACACCACCGTGCGAAATTGGCAATATTGCGGATGGTTACGCACAGTTTCGGGTCGGGAACTATGATACCGTGTACGATATGGAGGGGAATATCGTACTGCGGGCGCTAAACCGTGCCTTAGAAAATGATTGACCATTATCTTCCCTTGACAGAAAGATGCGGGCAAAGTATACTGTGATGGAGCAAAATACACGATATGGGCTATGTGGAAAGGGAGAATGAGGATTGAGGGAACATGCAATTAAAGGAATCTTTTTCGTTTTTTGTTTATTGCTTGCAAGTCTTGGCTTTTTGGGGGGATACTATGCAATGCAGAATTATTTTGCCACACCGTCGGCAGTGGAAACTTTCCTGAATGAATATGGCAGCAGGGGGCATGGTACAAAGGCTGGTAATAGTGGGTTCCGGAATCTAAAGGAGGTACAGGCGGAACTTGCCCAAAAGATTGCCCCGACTGCGGTTCGTCTGGATATTTTCTGTGTGCTGGAGGAAAAACTGGAGGCGGTGATCAGTGTGCTGGATACGCGCAAAGGGACATGGAGCCTCTACACATTTCCGGCGGACACGCGCGTCGAGCTAGGAGAAACCCGTTACCGCAGGCTTTCGGCACAGTTTCCTGCGCTGCCGCAGATGTTTGAGATCGGGATACTAACTGAGTATATGGGCAGGGAGCACGCGGCAAAGGTACTCGCGGCCGTTTTTGAGGATATGCTTTTTTGCAGTTTTAAGACTGCGGTAACCTGCACACAGGAAGAACTTTCTTCCTGGTGCAAAAAGGAGGGGGAGATCTATACCGCCACGCAGGAAATCATGGATTTTCTGGCACTTTCCCCGCGCAAAAAGGGAGTATTCGGACGTGTAAAAGATGCGCAGGATGCTTCCCTTGTGCCGTATGCAGAATCCATTGCCCTGCTTGAACCACAGGATTTTACGGCGCAGATGATTTCCGGGGAGCGGGTAGGCGACGGCTACCGGCTTGATGAGAATAAGGCAAGGCGGCAGCTTGCAGGAAGCGGCATAAAAGAAAAAAACTAGAATGACAATCCTGCAATATAAACGCTAGTCCGCAAGGTGCAAAGGGAAATGAGGTATTTGGATGAAAAGAAGAAAATTGGCACTGACGCTGTTTTTTACGGTCGTCCTAGGCTTAACGGGGAGTCTTTGTTATAGGG
>CAMWUU010000369.1 GCA_947177515.1 uncultured Lachnospiraceae bacterium | reverse complement strand
TTATACCTTCCTGATTTCCCTGCGCGGAAGTGCGATTGAACCCCTTGTGCTGGTTAACAAGCGGAGTGGTGAACTCAAATGCATCCTAGCAGACAATACACTTACGGAGATTACCGTACATCCGCTCTACCACGAAACGGACGATATCCCGATTGACTGGAATGGCACATATATTGTTATGGATGAGGACGGGATGCTGCGCAATTACATTATTCTGGGGCAGACGGATGACGAGCACTTTGAATTTACTGCTTACTCCTACTTAGACAGCCAGGTGGAAGAACTATCCGGTGTTGCTAGGATCTCGGATCGGGAGGCTGACTTTATCAGCGATACGGGTGTGGAGCTTTCCTTTTCCTGGTCTGGCGGAAACCTGGTACTTGACCACAGCCACCAAAAAGGTGCGGGCAATCTTACAGGCATCTACTCCTACACGGAGAACCAGGATTCTAAGGTGGTTACTGTTTCACCTCAGGAAGCCGTTGACCGCCTCTCCGGAATGGAAGCCAAAGCGGCCGGACTTACCGGGCATATGCAGGATTATTTCTTCTATGTACAGGATGATATCACGATTATGGGCGACCGGCTATGCTACAATATCCTTGTATACTCGAACGAGGAAAACCGGCTGTTTTACAAGGAGCAGCTTTTTGTAACACTCGACGGGAAAACGGTATACCGGCAGGAAAAAACCTCCGGCGACCTCCATACTTTTTCATTGCAATAATTGCCGGTAAGGCAGAAAGAAGGTTTTTTATGGCTGACACACCATCCGGGAAGGAACTCAACTATACGCCAATCCTCCCATTTGACATTACGGCACACGAAGATTTCTCATTTTACGACCGTTTCCCCTATATAAGGGATATCTCCCTTTTTGACAACAATATCCGGATGATGAACCGCGGTAATATCATCCGCTATGTGAACTGCAAAGTCGTGGAACCAAAAAAAATCGGCGGCGATGTTGTAGATTCTGAAATTACGGCGGAGGAGGATGTAGTTCGGGAGGAAGGCATGCAATCGAGTGAGGATACTATGTAGACATACAGGATACTGGAATAATTTCCCAGTTCCTATGGAACAGAGGATGGCTTTTTGCCCGCTTACAAAAAAGAACCGCACGGACTGTTTGAAAGTCGTGCGGCTCTTTTTTCTTAAGATTAGCATCAGTGCCCATATGGATCATCCTACAAACAATTCCTGTCTTCTGTCCATCTAAGGGCATATCTGACCGTATTCCCGTAACCTCTTAGCGGAATGGATTCTGATACTGTGCCGTCCCGGAAAGCTCCTCCTCAATGCGCAGCAGACGGTTGTACTTCGCCACGCGGTCGCTGCGGCACGGCGCACCGGTCTTAATCTGTCCCGCCCCGCTCGCCACGGCAAGATCAGCAATAAACGTATCCTCCGTTTCGCCGGAACGGTGCGAAATTACCACACGGTATCCCGCCTCTTTTGCCATGGAAATAGTTTCTAGTGTTTCCGTTAAGGATCCGATCTGGTTAAATTTAATCAATACCGCGTTTCCTGCTTTCCTTTTAATCCCTTCCGCAAGACGTTTTGTATTTGTCACAAAAAGATCATCCCCGACAAGCTGCACACGGCCAGAAAGCCGATTCGTCAGTTCCTGCCATCCCTCCCAATCATTTTCATCAAGTGCATCCTCAATGGAGGCAATCGGGTATTTATCGCAGAGCATCGCATAATAATCGATCATCTCTTTTGTGTTGCGCATCACTTCCAGTTTCCTGGTATCCGGCACAGCAACCGGATCTTTAAATTGCTCCGCCTTCTGGCGGCTCTCACCAGGAAAATAATACATCCCCGCATCCTCATTAAAAAGCTCGCTCGCCGCAGCATCCATAGCGAAAACGATATCGCTTCCGGGCTCATACCCCGCTGCGCGCACTGCCTTTGTCATATATTCAAAAACTTCCTCCGCATTTTTCAGATCCGGCGCAAATCCCCCCTCATCACCAACCGCCGTAATATGCCCGTTCTGACCAAGTAGTTTTTTTAACTCATGATAGACTTCCGTTCCCATGCGCAGGCCTTCCTTAAAGCCTTTTGCCCCGGCGGGCATAATCATAAATTCCTGGAAATCAATATCATTCTTTGCGTGCACACCGCCATTAACAATATTCATCATCGGTACGGGCAGGCATTTTGCATCCCCTCCGCCCAGATAGCGGTAAAGCGGCTGCCGCATAGAATTCGCAGCAGCGCAGGCCGTGGCCAGCGAAGCGGCAAGTATCGCATTTGCACCAAGTCTTTCTTTCTTTTCCGTCCCATCCGCCTCACAGAGTTTTTTGTCCACTTCCTTTTGTGAAAACGGATCCATCCCGCAAAGTACACGGCTTAACTCACCGTTCACATTCGCGACAGCGCGCTCCACACCCTTTCCCTGATAACGGCCCATCTCCCCGTCCCTAAGCTCTAACGCCTCGTATTCCCCAGTCGAAGCACCCGAAGGCACCGCCGCGCGCCCGCTAATCCCATCCTCGAGATACACTTCCGCCTCAACCGTCGGGTTCCCACGCGAATCCAAAATCTCCCTTGCTTTTACTTCCCTGATCACTGTTCCCATAATAGCCTCCTTATTTCCTTACTTAAACGTTTTCGTTATATAGTACTATTATAATACCATAATGCTATAAAAAAGACTGTACAAGCCCCGGCAGCAAAGAATTTCCATGACGTGCCAATCTCTTGCACGCCACAGTGTTATGGCATCACGAAAAAACCGCCTTCTGCCTTTCCTGCTGCTTTCTTTTGTAGTATTGCATTATTTCTGTAAATTATGCTATACTATAGTGAATCACTATCACGATTTTTGCAGGGCAGGATCTGCGCTGACATGCAGCAAAAATCGGCGCAGTGAACGCCAAAAAACATTTTATATGAAAAAATCCCGGACCCCGAAACGCCAGCGCCGCGGATACAAAAATTGGATGCGGACTGCACAGTCCGCATGGAAAGAGGTATGGACATGAGTGAATTATTTGAAACGCTTCGTCCCCATCTAGAACGGAAGTTTGCATTAGAGAATGCGCTGACCCTGTACAGTTGGGATAACGAAACGCTCGCCCCAAAAGAAGCGATGGAAAACACCGCGAAAATCATCGGCACCCTATCAGCAGAGGCTTACCGCGCGCTTGTCAACGAAAAAGTGCGGGAGGTATTAAAGGCACTTGCCGAGCCAAAGGAATTTGATACCCTAACCAGCACAGAACAATGTATTGTAAAGAAGCTCCAAAAAAATTTAAGCCGCCTGGAAAAAATCCCTGCGGATGAGTACCGCGCGTTTAGCGAACTAACTGCAAAAGCCGGTGCCATCTGGGCAAAAGCCAGGGAGGACAATGATTTTGCCGCTTTTGCGCCGACACTAAAGGAGATTATTTCCTATCAGAAAAAATTTGCGGCCTATACCAAAAAACCGGAGATGAGTCTGTACGATGCAATGCTTGACGAAAACGAAGAAGGTATTTTAACCAGGGAACTTGATATTTTCTTTGGAAAAATCAAGGAGGAGGTAATCCCTCTTTTAAAAAAGGTGATTGCGGTAAATGATACGGTAGATAAGCAATATAATTTCCGAAAATTTCCAATCGAGAAACAAAACGGTTTCTGCCGTTTTCTCGCGGAATACCTT
>CAMWUU010000368.1 GCA_947177515.1 uncultured Lachnospiraceae bacterium | reverse complement strand
AAATCTGTGTTAATCTTCCCACATCAATCGGTTTCGCAATATGCTCGTTCATTCCGCACGCAAGGCAGCGCTGGATATCATCAGAAAACGCATCCGCCGTCATCGCTAAAATTGGCAAATCTTTGTCCTCACGCGAAAGTGCACGGATGGCCTTTGCCGCATCATAACCATTCATAACCGGCATACGGATGTCCATTAAAATAAGATCATAAGTTCCCGGCTTAGATGAACTAAATTTATCCACGCATATTTGTCCGTTTTCTGCCCTATCAAGCGTAAATCCCGCCTCGGAAAGAATTTCCTGCGCAATCTCCCAGTTCAGTTCATTATCCTCAGCAAGCAATATATGCTTCCCTTCAAAATCCCTGCCTTCCACCAGTTTCTCCGCCTCAACCTGCGACGGGTTCAATAAATATTTGCTCAATCCCAGGAACAGGTTCGACTTAAACAGGGGCTTGGAGATAAACCCATGAATCCCGACCTCCTTCGCCTCCTCCTCGATATCGCTCCAGTCGTATGCGGAAATAATCAGGATCGGGACTTCCTCGCCTAAGTGCTTGCGGATTTCCTTCGCGGTATGCAGACCATCCATATCCGGCATTTTCCAGTCCAACAATACTACCTCGTAGTCGTCCTGCCTCTCATGCCGCCTCTTTACCATCTCCACCGCCGTTTTTCCTTCAGTTGCCCATTCTGCGGTAATACCAATCTCTTTCAGGGAAGAGATAGCGCTTAAGCACAGATCCTCGTTATTATCCACCACAAGCATTTTCCAAGGGGGAAGTACCATATCTTCCTCCTTGACCTCCGCCTTCTCAAAATCAAGGACGACATGGAATTCCGTTCCCTTGCCCGGTTCGCTGTGCAGTTCTATGGTACCGTTCATAACATCTACAATGGCTTTCGTAATCGCCATACCAAGACCCGTTCCCTCGGTCTTGTCTACCTGCGCCTTCTCCTCCCTTGTAAAGGTTTCAAAAATCTTCTCCTGGAATTCCTTTGTCATACCAATGCCGTTATCTTTTACCCGGAAATGACAGCGGGCATAATTCTCCCCGCGTGGCGAAGCCTCCTGTTCAAGATAGATATTGACCCGCCCTCCCTCAGGGGTAAATTTAATCGCATTGGACAAAAGGTTGATCAACACCTGGTTTAAGCGGATGCTGTCGCAATGCACCTCTTCTGCGCTAATATTCTGGATGAAAATATCAAAATGCTGCCGCCTTGCTTTGACCTGTGGCTGTACAATATTTACAATATTTTCCATCGTTTCACGCAGGGATACCTGGTTCATATTCAGTGACAATTTCCCGCTCTCGATCTTTGACATATCAAGCACGTCGTTGATCAATCCAAGCAAATGTTTACTTGAAAGTGTGATCTTTGCTAAGCAGTCTTTCACACGTACCATGTCGTTTATATTTGCCATCGCGATTGCCGTCATACCAACAATCCCGTTCATCGGTGTGCGGATATCATGGCTCATGCTTGAGAGGAACTCACTCTTCGCCTTGTTGGCCTTGGTTGCCTCCCTGCGCGCCTTATCTAATTCCTTCATCTGCTGCTGCGAAAGTTTATAATACAGGATAAAAATAAAAAGCAGACCTGCAAGGACGATCAGACCCGCAATCATAATGGTATTCTGTCTGCTGTTATCGAGGTTGTTCATAATATTATCCAGTACCCCAAACGGCATGACCGAAATCAGATACCATTCCGAATCCGGCAAATGTGTACACAAAAATGATTGGTACTCTCCATTTGCTGCCCTAAGTACAGTGGAATAATCTTCATTGGCATTGATTGCCTGCTGCAATTCAGAAGCGTATTCCTCGGCGGTCTTATCCCCCTCACCGGTAAACATCTCCGATATATGTTCAAAATAATTATCCTCCCTGGTTCTTACCACATATGTACCATCTTTGCGGATAATAAAGGAATACATCAGGCTGTCTTCCTCATCCAGGGCAAGAATACGTTCCAGATACTCCATTGGCAGCGCAGCCACCATGGCAGTACTTTTTTTCCCTCCGTGCATTGGGTACTCCACCTCTGTGAGCATGCACAACTGACGTTCCCCCCTTGTATTAATCCCTGAAAATACACGCAGGTTACTGTCATTTAATACAGCCAGAAAGGTTTTTTCATCCTGATACTCTACTGCATCGCCATAAATTACCTGGCACTCCCCATCCGAAGTATAAAGTCCTAGATAGGAGAAGCTGCGCACCTGGGCACTTAAGGCAAGCTGTTCTAGCATTTCCTCTCCGTACTCCTCATTTTCCGGCGGATGGCGTTCCAAAATCCCCTTCATTTCCATAATCTGCAAGTCAATCACTGCATCAAATTTCTGCATTGTCTGCTTTGCCATCGCCGCCATATAGATTTCGCCTACCTCACTTATCGCTGTCCTGCTGTCTTCTTCGATATTGGAGGATGCCAGCTCAAACATAATCATACAGACCACCGCCAACGCAGAAAAACTGATTAACAAAAATCTCTTCGCATTCTTTATCATATATGTTCTCCTTTAACCACGATATCTTGGAAGGGTTTTAGGAAACTACCCCAGCTATCCCACCCCAATGCCATAACTCAATTATACATAGAAGCGTAAAAAAGTCAACCCTCCGCTTTTAGCGGTAAATAACAAAAAAAGAAAGTTGCACTGTTTACAAAGCATTATAAGATAATACATCGGCATGTTACTTTCCTCCCTTCCTTCCCGTATCATTCCATGATACAATGCACAAAAAAGGAGGCTCCTTCCATGATCTGTTTCAACCAGTCCGGCTATCTGCCGGATGCTGCAAAAATTGCCGTGCTCACCCATTCCTGCGATACTTTCTCCCTGGAGGATGCCATAACCGGGCAGATTGTCTATACAGGAAAAACAAAGCTATATAATGACGGAAATCCTGATGAAGTTTCCGGCGATATCGTATACCATGCTGATTTCTCAGCTTTCCGGGAAGAGGGCAAATTTATTCTTCATGCCGGAGAATTGGCTTCCTCCCCTTTCTTCATCGGAAGGGATGTCTATCGCCGGTTAAAAACTGACCTGATCCGCAGCTATTACTTTCAGCGCTGCGGCTGTGCGCTCGATCCCGCACATGCTGGGAAATTTACACATGGCTGCTGCCACACGGCACCGGCTGTTCTTTTTGACAACCCATCTGTGGAACTTGACCTTTCGGGCGGCTGGCACGATGCCGGGGATTATGGACGCTATGTAACTGCCGCAGCTACGGCACTTGCACATCTGCTCTACGCCTTTGCCCTTTTCCCTGACCGTTTTTTAGACCCGCTTAATCTTCCGGAAACTGGCAATGGCACACCCGATCTTCTAAATGAATGCCGTTACGAATTGGAATGGCTTTTAAAAATGCAGCGTCCAGATGGCGGGGTTTTCCACAAGGTAAGTACCTGGCACCACGCACCGTTTATTATGCCGGAACTTGATTCTGCGCCGCTGTATGCCTATGCTGTTTCAACGCCTGCCACAGCGGATTTTTCTGCGGTGACCGCCCTGGCCTCCCGTATCTATGCCCCATACTACAGGGAGTTTTCAGAAAAACTTGGATTTGCAGCAAAACTTTCCTGGATATTCCTGGAAATCCATCCGGAATTGATTAACTGTACCACCCCGCCTGGGG
>CAMWUU010000367.1 GCA_947177515.1 uncultured Lachnospiraceae bacterium | reverse complement strand
GGGGCTGTATGTATTGTGCATATAGCCCCTTTTTGGTTTTGTTGCGAAAGAAGGTGGGTAAAATATATCAAAACGTTTTTTGGGCGGAAAAATTCGGCGAAAGAAGTTGCTTTTGAGGCGTTTTCCCGATATAATACTGGTTAAGGATAATATTTTGGAAGGAACGGCATTTCCTGTTGCTTCTGGCATCCCGCTAGTAAAATGCCCGCAGGAAAGTAAATTATGGCATGAAGGAATAAATTTGGAGGGTAAAATTTTGAGTAAAAAACTGATATCATGGAATGTGAATGGGCTGCGTGCCTGCATGGGAAAAGGATTTGAAGATTTTTTTAAGACGGTGGATGCGGATGTATTCTGCCTGCAGGAAACAAAACTTTCTTTGGGGCAGTTTGACTTTCAGCCAAAGGGCTATCAGGCGTTCTGGAATTATGCACAGAAAAAAGGATACTCGGGGACGGCGCTATTTTCGAAGGAAGTCCCGAAAAACGTAGTTTACGGGATTGGGGTTGAGGAGCATGATAATGAGGGGCGTGTGATTGCCGCAGAGTTCGAACATTATTATGTGGTGACGGTTTATACGCCAAATTCGCAAAGGGAACTGACCAGGCTTTCCTACCGTGTGCGCTGGGAGGACGCTTTCAAAAAGTATCTGGATGGACTTAGGAAGAATAAACCGGTAATCGTCTGTGGTGATATGAATGTGGCCCACCAGGAGATTGACCTTAAAAATCCGAAAACCAATGTGGGGAACGCGGGCTTTACCAACGAGGAGAGAGGGAAGATGACCGAGTTGTTAAACAGTGGTTTTATTGATACATTCCGCTATTTTTACCCGGATACGGGCGACAGGTATTCGTGGTGGTCATATATGTTCCATGCCCGCGAGCGGAATATGGGATGGCGCATTGATTATTTCCTGGCTTCTAGGGAACTTGAAAAAGATCTGGTTTCCGCCGATATTCATGGGCAGGTTATGGGTTCGGATCACTGCCCGATCGAACTTGTTATTGCGCGGTGATTTACCACGCATGGAAGGGGGATTCCTGTCCATATCATTAAAGGTTGCCGAACAGGAAATCCTTAAAAAGGGCAAAAAATTCCCTTATGAAATAATGCGGTGTTGTAAGCAGGAACTGTCCGGCGGGGAGGGTAAAACTGTTTGCGTAGCCGCATTTCTTTGCGATAAGCCCTGCCCTCATACAGTGGAAATCATTTGTGACAATAATGGTGGGTGAGGATGGATCGGGCAAAAGATCCAGACAAAAGCGAAGGTTTTCCACGGTATTGGTTGATCTGTCCTCTATCAGGATGCGGGAAGGGGAGATTCCTTTGGCAACAAGCCCGTTTTTTATGGCCAGGGCTTCAGGGAGGTTTTCCCCCTTTCCCTGTCCTCCCGAGCAGATTACTTTTATCTGCGGGTGAGCTGTAAGGTATTCGGCAGCCGAGTCAATCCTTGCTTGTAGCGTAAGGGATGGCTTGTCCCCGCGCACCTGCGCGCCGAGTACAATCATATATTCGGACTCCTCCTTAGGTTCCTTTGCGGCGCTGCGCATTATGGCGTACTCGACAGAAAAAAGCAGCAGGAAGGAAAGCCATACACAGGCAGTGATAGCGGGAGTAAGGAACCGCCAGAAGGTGCTTTTTTTGCCCATCCCCAAAAAAAGCAGGAAGGAAGCCGCGGCGCAACAGACCGAAAAGAAAGGCCAGAACCATAAAAAGGAAGTCCTTATACCCGAATAAACGGCAATCAGGATAAAATAAATCAGCGATAAAACGCCGGCAGTATTGAGCAGGTAAATGGTAGATTTTGTCATATGGGTCTTCCCTTCATAAAATGGTTTCTTGTGGATGCCCTTGATGATATCATGTTTTTATGCGCGGTGCAAGGTGGGGAAGAAAAATGTAAGGAAAAGGTAAGAAAAGTTAAGGAAGATGGCTGCTGCCAGGAAAGGAAGGGAAAAGAAACATGGAACCGTCAGTAATATTGCGACTGGATGATACCAGGCAGCTTGTGCTGCTTGGCAAGGCGCTGTCAGTGGAAACACGCCTTGATATTTTAAGACTCCTTTGTGGGAAGGAACGAAATATTAATGAGATTGCAGAGGCGCTTTCTATCCCGCCTTCTTCCGCAGCATCGCATGTGCGCGTGTTGGAGGCGGCGGGGCTGATTAAAACAGCACTCCAGCCAGGGATCCGCGGTTCCATGAAGCTTTGCAGCAAAGTGGTAGATCGCGCAGAACTTGAGTTAGTTACAACAAACCATATCGGGGGACATATGGAAGTGATCCAAATGCCGATTGGGAATTTTGTGGATTATTATGTGGAGCCAACCTGCGGCCTAGTCGGGGAGAGAGGACCGATTGGAGAGGAGGATGAGCCGCGCTGTTTCTATCACCCAGAGCGGACGAACGCAAAACTGCTGTGGTTTGGGAAGGGCTATGTGGAGTACCGTTTCCCGAACAATGTGTTAAAGTGGGCTAAGGAGGAAAGAGCAGAACTTTCTTTTGAAATCTGTTCGGAAGACCATGAATTTAACCTTGACTGGCCGTCCGATATTACGGTCTGGATGAATGGCAGGGAGGCGGGGACATTTTGCTGTCCAAGCGATTTTGGCGGAAGGCGGGGGAAACTTAACCCGGACTGGTGGCCGGATAAAAACACCCAGTATGGGCTGCTAAAGACCTGGGCATTCACCCCGGACGGAACTTTCCTTGACGGGGTAAGAGTTTCGGCGCGCCCCTTGGCGGAGTACGACCTTTCGGGAAGTGAGTATATTTCAGTCCGTATCGGGATTAAGGAGGATGCAAAGCATACGGGGGGATTAAATTTGTTTGGAAATTGTTTCGGTGATTATCCACAGGATATTAAACTTACATTATTTTACAAATAAAAGAAAAATATAGAAGCTATAAAACTAAGCAGGGATAGTACTAATATGTTATTGAAAGACGTATTAGTACGCTTAAACCCAAAGTTTTCTGATATTTTTACAGATTTTACCATTATCTATTTTCACCAAAAATCGGGAAAAAGTCTGTGAAAATCGACAATCAAATTTCTCTTTACAAATCATCATTTATAAAATAAAATAGTACCTGTCTTGATTATCTGATTTCAAAACGTTACAGCTTTTGTTTGTGCATGCCGGGAAGGAGAGGACTTGTGAAAGTCGCTTACTGGGGGAATGGCAGGAAAAGCGGGGTAACATGTGCTTTGACGGCAATCGGCCTGACGGCCGTGCTGTCGTACCCATTTAAGATTACACTATTTGAGAATCATTACAACGAAAACGGGGTGCTCCGTTATCTTTTTCCGCGCAAATGGCAGTATTGTGTGGGGGAGTCCGTTTACCGGGATCCCGTCTATAAAACTCCGGTATATGGGAATTATCTGACGCATCAGGCCTGTGCCGTGCGGGAGGGAGGGGATGGATCGGAGGCATACCCAGTAATTGAACTGCTTGAGAAGGGGCTGTATTATGTCCCGCAGTTTGCCAGTAATGCGGATCTTTTTGATTATCAATTCCACTGTGATCTGCTTCCATTGCTGAAAAGATACCAGGAAATCGCTTTCATTGACACACACAGGGAAAATACGATCAGCTCCAAAATTATACTTGAGGATGCGGATATTGTTGTGGTTCTGCTGCGGCAGGACATGGATGAAATTCAAAGT
>CAMWUU010000366.1 GCA_947177515.1 uncultured Lachnospiraceae bacterium | reverse complement strand
CTATATTTGTATTCCCTTCCTTGTTTATGGAAAGGTATACTTTTTCCAAAATAATACAAACTGACCTGCAATAAAAAAATCACGGCAGAAAGAAGAATATAACATAAAAGTGTTAAAACAAGTGCTGTAATGCTATCCTGAAACGGTGTTAATACCCATCGGTCACCAACTTCAGAATATAAAATATAATGTTCTATTTTCCCGTCCACTTCCAGGTTAATCGAACCCGAATATTCCTGCCGCCAAAATTCAATTCCCGCATTGGGCATTTCCGGGATATCAAACTGGATCGTGCTTCCTTTGTTTTCTCCACACGACAAGATTACATTCTCCGAATATCCCCATTCCACGGCATCACGATATTCCCACATTCCGGTCTTATTTGCCTTATCAAAGATCTCCTTTGACAACGCTTCTCCATTTATACGGACAATCCATATATCTCCGGATATCTCTCCTGGCTCATCAACTGTAATAATAATTTCCTGTTCCGGTACTATATTTCTGACCAGTCTATTTACTGCACTAAAACAGCATGTACTAAGTAATACAGAAAAAAGTAACATCCATACAATATTTTTTACGCCCAAATCTTTCCTGACCCGTTCACATAATCTTCTCATCTCTCTATTTTCCTTCCAAACCCTCTGATCTCCTCCACCCATCCATAAATAATTAATCTTCACTTTAATATTGTTCCAGCAAAAATCCCATTGCGCCTTCTCTTCTGTTTAAAATGGCACTATCAGTAAAGTTAAAATAGTTTAACAAGCGAAATTCCACGGAGCACATTCACACCATCCTGATTTGTACAGTTACAATCCAATTTTATCCTGTTTCTTCTCCATTCTATCTCCGATACCCTAACCCTAGCATCTATCTCATCCCCTATGTATACCGGATGACAATACTGAAACTCCTGTTTCAGTAAAACTGCCCCCGACCCTGGCATGGAGTTTCCAATCACATTGGATATTAATCCAATACAGAACAATCCATGTACAATGCGCTTTCCAAAAGGACCTTCTTTTGCAAAATTTTCATCCATATGCAAAAGATTCCTGTCCCCTGATACTGCCGCCAGAGTATCTACTGTTTCTTCTGTTACGATCATCTTTACGGATGCCTCTTCATTAATCTTATAATCAAATATCGTTTTCCTTCTATCAATATTAATACTTTTTCTTGTCATCTCAATATTGTATACTTCCTTATCCTCCCCGGTAACATAAAATCCCGCCCTCATATCCACTTTCAGAATCCGTAAGTTTGATTTCAAAACCTCCCCAACTATTTTTCTTAGCTTCAGGATCTCAAAACCAAAAAGACAGACCGCTTTTGTAGCAACCCCACCAATTCCCTTTTCCTTTACAAGCTCCTTATCAATCACGGTTCTTCCACATTCAGATATTTTATTTTCCCAGTCAATATCATATAGCGCAATTGCCCCTATAAAGTTATCAGGTTCTTCTTTTTTTACAATTTTAAACATAATATCATCATTATTTTGCAAATATGCTTCAAACCATTTTTCCTGCGCTATTGGCGTTATCTCATCCTGTGACATAAAATATTCCCTCTCACGGTTTCTCAATACACGTAAAGGTTCAATGTCCTTCCACTCCAGCGGTTTTAATATAATATTCTCAAATTCAAAAACATAACTATGTTTCATTTTTATCTCCTCTCAGCAAAATAAAGCCATATAAGCAACACAGTATATAGGATCAATAAACATACATATATTACAACTCTATACTTACCCCTACGCAAATACTCCCCTACACTCAATAGTACTGTTTTAAGACTACTTCTTAGACAATAAATTAACAAAACCATAAGAAGATTACATGCCCATAACAGAAACTGCAAAAATAATTTTGTCAAACAATATCGGATCCCTGCTTCTTTTGAAAAAAGATCCACTTGAACATATTCATCTGTCAGGGCACTATAAAGGTCAATCTTTTTTTGTCCGTACTTTGTCGTAAGTATAACAATACCGGATAAATTCTGCTTCCAGAATGTAATGGTGTTTCTTTTACCTGCATAAAGACTAAAGTTTAAAGCACTGTCTTTTCTTCCATTATTTACAATTACATCATGCAAATACCCATACTCCTGTGCACTTCGATATTCAAATCCCTCCTGCCTGCTTGCGTTTTCTATCACTTCCTCGAGATCAAGTATATTTCTTCCCGATACTCCTGTAATCCACACCTCATAGGACTGCGAATCAATATTTTTTCCATCTACTGTAAGTTCAACACTCATAGGCGCAACAAACAATCTAACCAGACACTCCGTAATACCCTGCTCAAACAGCAACATACATAATAATGCCACTATCATGCAGAGCATGAAAACTTTTTTATTCATCTCATTCTTAACCTCTAAATACTTAAATTACAATAACTCATACTTACTTCCTTCCACTCCATAATATTAATACTTTTTCCACCTATTAATCTTTATTATACTTGCCCATGTACTGTACCTGCTTCCCAGTGAAACTGCTGCACGTAAAACAAAGTTTTTCATCAATCTACCCGCCCTTTTGGGATAATACAAAAGCTTATCACATAATTTTAGAATGTGTATTCTGTTTTTTTCTAGTCTTTTTATCCATATGTTTTTTATTGCCTTTGTTCCTTTATATTGCTCCAACAGCCCCATCCAGCAAAAGATTGCTGCATCTACAGAATAAAAATGCTCTGCATACCCTTCAATAATATCATTCATCTTCTCAATATATTGGCAGATTCCTTCCTTTAATATGGATGTTTCGTCCAATGTTTTCAAAAAAGCCTGTCCTACTAAGTCCATCCGACCATTATAATAATTCTCATCCTGGATCAAAACAGTATCCGTATCATTTTTCTCTTCCATACAAAAGGGTGTTACATAAACAACACCTTTCCCCCTGTATCGATCCTCCCTTAGATATATAGTATCCACAATCAAGTTAGGAATATAGGAAATAATCCTCCTGATCAACCCATTTTCCCTATGCTTTCCTGTAGTAAAATATAAAGCTAAATCATAATTATCCAACTTTTTTGCGGCGATATCCTCTTTCGGAATAATATCATAATCCGCTCCCGTATAACCTAAAACAGGATAAACATTATTCCATCGAACATCCAATGCCAGATCATCCTGTACTTCAAATAACACAATAATCCGCAGTTTTGAAATGCAATAGAAAGATTTCTTTTCCCCAGTCCTAGCAGCCAATGTCTTTTCCCAATTTCTTATTGTATCCTCCATAGAATACTTTTCTCTTACATCCTTAACTGCATTTTCTCTTATTGTCTTTCTCAACACTTCATTTTCAATCAACATCTTCAGCGCCAAATACCAATCCTCTTCCGAATTTTCTACCAATATCCCGTTTATTTTATTCTTTACGCACTCACGGTAGATTGCAGCGTCAGAATAAATTCCACAAACTCCCATTGCGCCATATTCGCGAAATTTGTTATTCGTTTTTGAATTATGAAATTCATCATCCAGCAGCGGTGCCAGACCAATATCAAATGCTTGTCCAAAAAAATAACGGACATAATTATTGTAATTTTTAATATATTTCAATTTTTTTGTATTTTTATATTGACTGAGTTCCTCAGGCATAGACCCAAAACAATTAAACTCCACACAATTTTCATATTCTTCCAATATCC
>CAMWUU010000365.1 GCA_947177515.1 uncultured Lachnospiraceae bacterium | reverse complement strand
GTGCGGGATTTTTGATGGAAACGAACCGGCTTAAAGAATTTTTAGACCGTATTTTTGAGAAACCCTGTGTGCGGATTTCTGTGAAAACCAGGCTCGGGATGTATGGGGTGGACGAATTCTGGGAACTTCTTGATGTGTTTAACGGATATCCGATGGAAGAACTGATTATCCACCCGCGTGTGGGCAGGGAATTTTATAGCGGCATACCGCATCGTGATGTGTATCTGGATGCTGCGAAAAAAAGTGAAAATCTGCTTTGCTATAATGGGGATTTATACCAGGCGGAAGATGTGAAGCAATTATGTTTGAAATGCCGAAAAGCAGAAGGTAAGGCGGGGCTGATACCGGGGAAAAATAGGGAGGATGGGCATAATAACCATGGAATAACAGTGGCATTTATGTTCGGGCGGGGGATTTTGCGGGATCCATGGCTTGTGGCAAAATGCCGGGATGAGGAAAAAAATTCCAGTTTATATTCGGATGTGGGTTATATCCGGGAATTTTCCGATCGTCTGTTTTCTGACTATGCACAGTATATGGGGGAAAGGAATGCAATGTTTCGAATGAAAGAATTGTGGTTTTATTTGGCAGAGTCTTTCGCGGATGCCGATGCGAACCGCAAAAAGCTGAAAAAAGTGCAGGATAGGAAGAGTTTTGATACTGTTTTACAGGGACTTTGTTGCCGTGTATGAGAAGGACGGCGCTTTGGATTTTAAAGGAGGAATTACATGGCTGAAAGAAATCTTGATTTTGATAGTATTGTAAACAGAAAAGGCACAGGAAGCCTGAAGTATGATTTTGCAAAAAGGAGTGGAATGCCGGAGGATGTTCTGCCCTTGTGGGTAGCAGACATGGATTTTAAAACTTCATCTTATATTGAGGATGCACTTATAGAGAGGGCAAGACATGGGATCTTTGGATACAGTGAGGCTAAGCAACCATATTTTGAGAGTATAAGGGCGTGGATGAAGAAACATCATAACTGGGAAGTAGAGGAAACATGGCTGGTAAAAACACCGGGTGTTGTTTTGGCACTGGTAATGGCAGTAAAGGCATATACAAAACCGGGGGATGGTGTGTTGATCCAGTTACCAGTATATCACCCATTTTCAGAAGTGATAGAAAACAATGGGAGAAAAGTGGTAAACAACGCTTTATATTTGGGGGAGGACAATCGTTATCATATCGATTTTGATGATTTTGAAAAAAAGATTACGCAGGAAAAGATTAAGCTGTTTTTCTTGTGCAATCCGCATAATCCAGTAGGAAGAGTCTGGACAAAGGAAGAACTGACAAAATTGGGTGATATCTGTGTGAAGTACCATGTTATTGTGGTCAGTGATGAAATCCATCAGGATTTTGCATTTAAAGGAAAACATCTTGTCTTTGCAAATGTAAAAAAAGAATACGAGGATATCAGCATTGTCTGTACCTCACCAAGCAAAACCTTTAACCTTGCTGGTCTGGTGGTGTCAAATATTTTTATAAAGAACCGTGATTTAAGATATAAGTTTTGTAAGGAATTGGATGTGGCAGGTACTAGACAAATCGGTGTTATGGGGCTTGTTGCATGTGAGGCCGCATACAGTAAGGGGGAGGAGTGGTATCAGGCAATGTTTTCCTATGTGGCAGATAATATAAATTTTACAAAAAGATATGTAGAAACGAATCTGCACGGAGTTCGCATGGTAGAACAGGAAGGAACCTACCTTGTTTGGCTTGATTTTAAGGAAACGGGGCTTAGTACAGATGAACTGGAGGAACTGATAATACATAAGGCAAAACTATGGCTTGGCAGCGGAAAAATATTTGGGGAAAGCGGAAGAGGATTTCAGAGAATCAATGTTGCCTGTCCCCGGAGTGTGCTGTTAGAGGCATTGGAAAGAATCCGAAAAGCAATTAATGCAGAACTATCAGACAAATAAAAAAATAATTAAGCGAAAATAAGAAAGAATGCCAGTTCGTTTGGTTCCTATACTCCGTGAAAACCGGAAGAATATGATCTTATTTATAAACATAGGGCATCTTAATTGAGGGACGGACGGGTAAGGTTTTTGGGGGAAGGGTTTTAATAAAACTGTAAATTCCGGTTTTCCAGGGAGTTGAAAATCCCTTAGGTACTGAATTAATAAATCGGAAGTTGGACGTAAAAAAAAGATAATAGGAAAGACCACTAAGAACTGTATAGAGAGTTTTAAAGGGGGAATATGTAGTGAAAAATACGATAGAAGCGCGTCTGACCAGTTTGGCCCGGCGGATCTTTGTACAGTATCAAAACCAGATGGGGTCAGAGTATGCAGGTCAGCTAGATGTGGCTATAAGTATCTGTGAAACATACCAGCAGGGTATGGGAAACTGGCAAGATTTGTATGAAGCCGTTTTGGGTGAGGGCGGCATATGGGAATACAGTGAGGGCGCGGGGGGCTTTTTGGGAGAATTAGAAACCATGTGGGTGATGGAAACCTGTATCCTACTGTGTAGCTGCTGGCTTGGGTGCCAGCGGGAAGGGGGGATTGAACCTGAGGATATGGAGTTAAGGGGGGAGAACATCCCGGACTTCCTAAAGTTTCTGGAGAACCTGCCGGACATCCCAAAGGACTGTGCAGGGATAAGGGAGTATTTTAATAAAAATCTCTGCTGGTAAAATGCCCTATAGATAGCACTGAAAGCGCATATCCATTCAAATGGATATGCGCTTTCAGTGCTAAAGGACAGGAGGAGGCTAAAGAAAATTCTGTTTACAGACAATTTTGTCTATTGACAATTAAGTGCTTGTTGTTTATAATGTGTATATATAAACAGCACACTGAAGAAAGGAGAGATGAATTATTTGAAGATACTTATTTCAAATACCTCTAACAGCCCCCTGTATCAACAGATTAAAGACCAGATAAAAGACGCTATATTAAAAGAAGAGTTAGTTGAAGGGGACGCACTTCCCTCAATACGTGCCTTTGCTAATGATTTAAAAGTTAGCGTGTTGACAATCCGGCGGGTTTATGAGGAATTGGAACAAGAAGGATTTGTTACAAGTCAAGTAGGAATAGGAACTTTTATATCTATGGGCAATCTTGAATTACTTCAAGACTCTAAACGACATCTTGTGGAACAAAAAATGCTGGATATGATACAGACAGCAAAATCACTGAAAATAAGTAAAGAAGAACTCAATGCTATGATGGATATTCTTTACGAGGAGGATTAAAATGAACGATATTTTGAAAGTAGAGAATTTGAACAAATCGTATGGTGATTTCTCTTTATCAGATATAACATTTTCTTTGCCGGAGGGGTGTATAACAGGTTTTATCGGTATCAATGGTGCGGGCAAAACTACTACATTACGGACACTTTTAGGATTGACAAAAAAGCAATCTGGCAAGATTCAATTTTTTGGTCTTGAAATGGAGAAGAACGAGAAGAAGATCAAAGACCGTATCGGCATTGTTTTAGATGATGGCTGCTTTTATGATGAACTTTCCTTAGCTGAAATGAAAAGCATAATTTCATCAGCGTATACAGAATGGTCTGAACAGGATTTCAAGCGGTACATGGATATATTTTCCCTTGACCCAAAGCTAAAGATCAATACGCTTTCAAAAGGAATGAAAATGAAATATGCGCTTGCCTTAGCTCTTTCCCATAATGCGGAACTTTTGATTATGGACGAACCGACCAGTGGGCTTGAC
>CAMWUU010000364.1 GCA_947177515.1 uncultured Lachnospiraceae bacterium | reverse complement strand
TTTTGGATGAGGTAAGGGTTTATGGCACCGAACTTTGGCGAAGGGATGACAAAAAGCCACACTATCAGACCGCGTTGCGTTTTACGGCGGACGGCGAGGACTTCCCGCAGAAACTTTCCCGCGTTATGATTGCGGATCCAGACCGTGGCGGCAACTGGTTTGCAGATTTTAAGGGAGGTGATACGAAGTATATCGTATTCCGTGACCTGGTGCTTTCTTATCGGATTGGGGATGCTTTGGCGAAAGCGGCAGTCTGTGAAGAGTGCAGAAAGCGCGGGGTCGAAGAAGGCAGAATGAACTGGGAGGAGTAAACTTATCGCTGTACCAGTATTTGGTCTTTTGCAATTTTCTAGTACTACAACGAACATCTTAATTACAACTGGTAAAAGCCTGATGTTTGCTGTAGTACTAGAGTGTGTTTGAAAATTATTTTCTATGGGGTGTGAAGAATACAGGAATGAATTTTTAGATATGTCTTTCGCTAATACGCAGGAAGAAACAGGGCGGCACGGGTTCTAGGTAGTCCAGTAAAAATGATATGTGGAAAGTATCTGCGGGAAAGGGGATTTGTAATGTTTGGTATGATTAGTCTGGAGGAAATTTCGGGCAGCAGTTTTCTGGAGATTCTTAAGAATCTGGTTTTACAATATGTTCCGGACGGTGAAACAATCCTAAGGCTTTTGTCCGATTATCCGGAATTGTTTTTATCCCTTGGCATTGCAGTGGGGATTTCCCAATGTTTTTTTGGTTATGCGATGCGCAGGCTCTGGACGGCCATCCTGAGTGTTGTCCTGTGTGGCTGTTGTGGGGCGGCTTTTGCGGTTGGCGTTTCCCTAAAACCGGAGGGGCTGGCAGTAGCGACTGCGGTTGCGGCGGTACTTGGCGGGATTGTGGGATATTCCCTCTGGATTGCGGGATGTTTTCTTCGTTCGTTTTTCATTGTGGGAACCGCCGTGTTTATCCTGTTTGTGATGGACGGGTCAAATGTCCCTGGGCTGATAACGGGACTTGCAGCGGGGCTGGTGGCAGGGATTGCGACCGTGGCATTTTATCGCGTGTGCCTGGTTCTTTATACCGCGCTGTTTGGAGGTCTGCTTGCAGGCGCGTGTATTTTAGGGCTGGCTAAGGCAGATGGATATCCGGTGTATATAATTGGAGGTCTGCTTGCGGCCGCGGGCATTGCGGTACAATTTATTATGGGACGCAAATCGAAGGTCGCTGCAGGGGCAGGGATGAGTGCAAAAGAAGCAGCAAAACGGTTGAAAGCAACAACACAGATGGATACGGCAGCACAACTTGCGGCTGCGGATGAAGAGGGTGGGGAAACAGCACAGGAGAAAAGGCCAGAAGAAGGCGGGTATAAGGATGGCACGGTGGTATCCGGGAATGATTTTGCAAGACCGCAGAAAGAAGAAATTGTGGCAGCGCAGGAGGGAAGTGGGGAGAATGCCGATACATCAGCTAAAGCCTGCCCATCCTGTGGCGCGCCGTACAGCAGCCGGGCGAAATTTTGTATGCAGTGCGGGTGTAAATTATGATCTGTACTGAGCAACAAGATGGTGACAGAGGTTATATGGGAAAAATTAGATATTAATAAGAAACAGAGAGAATAAATTTTCAATAATTTATCGGGCGGGGGAAAACTCCCGCCTTTTCCATTTTTTTGACTTTTAATGAAACAGTAATGTTATAAAAAAGTGCATTATAACCGCTGCCACAAACAACAGGACTTTTAAAATAGAAAATTTCAAAAAATGCTTGTATTCAATTTTCGGATGTGGTATAAAGAAAGAAAATTACTTGTAACCAAGCTATCCATTTTATGCAAAAGGATAGCGAAAAAAGGAGGAGGTTATTATGAGAAAAAGGTTGTTATCTGTGCTCCTGATTGTATTGCTCTCGATTTCTGTTCTGCCAGCAGCAGGGGTGGATGCGGCGGAAACTGCAGCATGTGCGGATTACTCTGGAAGTAATGAGAATGCACAAAATTACACTACATGGGCGGATACCATAAAATCTTATCTGACAGTGTGTGAAGATGGTTCCCTGATGCGTTTTCAGTATGCAAACGGCAATGAGGGCTATGTGGCAGAATATTATGATGCCTCCTACCAGTTGCTTCGCATAAAGAAAATCAATGTTGAACTTCCGGTATTCGGCGGGTTTTATGCGGGCGGGGATAATTACTTTATTTTGACCGGACAGACGAATAAGGAGCAGTCCGCCACCGTGGAATGTTATCGGATCACGAAATACGATAAAGACTGGAAACGGCTTGGGTCTGTGGGATTGTATGATTGCAATACTACGATACCGTTTAGGGCAGGTTCCGCGCGGTTCGCAGAGAATGGAGATTTCCTGTTAATTCGCACCTGCCATGAGATGTATACTTCTTCCGATGGCCTGAATCATCAGGCAAATGTGACGATACAATTAAATAAGGGCACAATGCAGATTATAAATTCCTATGTAAAGGTTGAACATCATCCATATGGCTATGTCAGTCATTCCTTTAATCAATTTATCAAAAATGACAATGGAAAGATTGTTTCAGTCGATCACGGTGATGCTTACCCGCGCGCTGTAGTGATTATGGAAAGTGATGGTAATACAAGAAATTCCACAAATTATACGGCATTAGAAATTCCTGGGGAAATTGGGGATAATTATACAGGAGTATCGGTGGGGGGCTTTGAATTTTCGGATACAGCATGGCTTGTAGCTGGAAACAAGGTTGATTTTAATAGTTCCAATACCAGCACGCGGAATATCTTTATCTCCGTGGTATCCAAAGCGGATGGCGCAGTTACATTAAAACAGATTACGAATTATGGTGTGGATGATAAAAAGGTGTCCACCCCGCACTTTGTGAAGACGGGCGCGAATGAATTTATACTTTTGTGGAGTCTTGGAGATTCTGTATTTTACGCCTGGATCGATGGGAGCGGCAATCTAGTTGGGAAGATTTATGAAATGGAGGGCTGCCTTTCAGACTGTGTTCCATTGGTTTATAATGGAAAACTTGTGTGGTATACCTGGGTTGACAGCGCGATAAGTTTTTATGAGATTGATTTAGAAAATACCTCCAAAAACAGTAAGATTCTAGTAGATATTGGACACAACTGGGAATGCAAGAACGTAAAGAATCATATAGCTTCTCTGCAATGCGTTAAGTGCGGAAAAAAGAAGACGGTTGATACCCCTGAATCATTGACAGTTTGGTGGCAGAAACAGGATAATACGGATGGCTACTATTGGTCTGCATTTTCCAATCCATTTCAGACAGGGGATTACATAAAATACTGGGTTCGGCCAGTGAGCAAGGAAGAAGCTTCAAGCAGGGAAGAGAGCCGTGACTTTCTGTTTGAATGTTCCGATCCGGACGCAATGCAAATACAGGAGGACACGGAATCCCATACGGACGGGTTCGGGGTGATCCGCTTTCAAAAGCCTGGCCAATACACGTTGACTGTCCGCCATATTTATGACGATTCCCTGACAAAGGAATATACCTTTGTGGTAAAGGGGGAGCCAGAGGCAGTGGAGCTGAACAAAAAGAGCATCACACTGAATCCAGGAAAAACATACGAACTGAAAGCGAGTCCAGTGCCAGAGGAAGCAGAAACCACCTATTCTTGGACGAGCAGCAACAAAAAAGTGGCGACGGTAAAAAGCGGCAAGGTGACGGCAGTCGG
>CAMWUU010000363.1 GCA_947177515.1 uncultured Lachnospiraceae bacterium | reverse complement strand
ATATGTCTACTCTTATTTTTGTGTGTATTATGCTTTGGTGGAAGTAAGATATTATTTAGTTATTTGATGACGATGGAACAGGAAAGTGACCAATTTGAAAAGACGTATACAGAACAGAATATTTATCAGGTTGCATGTTTGTTTGATGGCGGTTATGAGGATTATGAAAAACCGGAAAATTATGGGAAGCTGGCGCAGTGGAATGAAGCATTACATGAATCCAATGTGGTGACTTTTGTTGAGGTAAGTAAACAATATTTGAATAAACATGAAGGAAACGAAAGGCATGATGGACTTTATGTTGGGAAAAACTATTTTGAAGTGTTCTCAACAGATATATCGTCAGGGCGGTACTTCACAGAAGATGAATATGTATATGAAGAGGGGAAATGCATGCCCATTATTATGGGAGCAGCCTACCGGGAGGACTATGAATTGGGGGACTGTTTCCTGGCGGATACTGTTTTTTTTCAGACAGAGGTGTGCGTGGTCGGATTTGTGGAACAGGGGGAAATAGTAGGTTACAATGAGGTGATGGTAAAAGCGGATGATTATATTTTCTTTCCAATGATAAATCTTCCGGAAATGGAAAGGATAGAGGAAACAAGCAGTACTTTAATGTATATGAAAAATTGTGGTATTGCCAAAACTGGTATGAGCAGAACAGAAACACAGGACTATTTTTATCATATTAGTGACCGGATTGGGATGCCGGGGGTATTTGTTATCCCTGGGGCGGCGAACCAGCGTATTCCCGGCATGGTAATTTCCATGCAGGAAATCATGCAGACCAGCCGAACCATGTTAATGGTTCTTTGTGTGATTACGGTTTTATTGTTGATGTTTTATATCAGCCGGAAAATGAAAAGAAATTGGAACTATTATTCGATTCTTTTTTTGCTTGGGTTTTCCCGGAAGGAAGTTTTTGCTGTTATGCTGGGGGATACAGTATTGCTTTTAATGGTTGCTAATTTATTGTCAGAATTATGTTTTAAAGTCTGGGTAGTTTTTACGGATTCCGTGAAGGTGGGAGTCTGGTTTAACTTATTAGGAAGCGTGATCCTGCTTTTGGTTCCATTTTTGTTTTCTATCTGGGGGTTTTTTAGAAAAGATTTATATCGAAGGATGGAAGAAGAAGGTTCATATCTTTAATGGGAAAATGATGCAAAATCACGGGAAGGTCTGTAAGATTCACAGGTATAAAGATAGAGTATGGAGGTTGGTTGACTGGCATGGAGATCAGATTAAAAAATATTTGCAAAACTTTTAAAAAAGGCAGGAATATAACGAAAGTACTGGAGAATTTTAATGCGGTATTCCAGGGTTCTAGGTTATATGCCATTCAGGGCAGGAGCGGCTGTGGGAAAACGACACTGTTAAATATTATTGGCGGGTTGTGCGGTGTGGATTCCGGGGAGTATTTTGTAGATAATAAAAAGATGGAACTGGATCATATGTCCGCCATGCTTGATTTCCGGCGGAATCATGTCGGGATTATTGTACAGGATTTCGCCTTGTTACCCGACCGCAGTGTTTTTGCAAATGTGGAACTGCCGCTAAAACATGTGGAAGGACTGAAGAGGGAGGAACGGAGGCAGATGGTGATGGAAAGTCTTACAAGGCTTGGAATGGAGGGGAAGGCAAGATCCCTGCCTGTGGAACTTTCGGGAGGGGAAAAACAGAGGGTGGCGATCGCCAGGGCGATGATACGAAAACCGGAGCTATTGCTGGCAGATGAGCCGACGGGGTCTTTGGATGCATATAATGCGGAAGCGGTTTTTGATATTATGAAACAGATTGCAGGGAATGGAACATTAGTGCTTATGGTCACACATGACAGGGGGCTTGCGGGACAGTGTGAAGAATTGTTGGAAATGGAACGATTCATGGGATAAATAAATTATTTTTAAGGAACAAAAGGATATTGTTTTTATTTTTTTGGGCGGACTTTATCCCGTTCTAAGGCAGGGAGTTATATAGTTAGTATGAAGTTATGGAATGAATATTTTTCTAAAAGTACTATATTGTATTGCGCTGTAAGTGCATTGCTGACAGTTTTTTTGATTGGTATGACCCGTTATAC
This sequence comes from uncultured Lachnospiraceae bacterium, assembly GCA_947177515.1. GTDB lineage: Bacteria > Bacillota > Clostridia > Lachnospirales > Lachnospiraceae > RGIG4057. The sequence goes on along the minus strand of CAMWUU010000363.1, from coordinate 1,612 downwards.
GCAGGGGGAAATACACCGGCAGGGCTTGGATTTATATGAATTTTCGTTTTGTTTTGTAACAGAAGGTCAAAGAATACCGGATTTTATGTTTGAGGAAAAGAAGGGGGTTACCCTTCTATGTTATGAACGGCAAGTTCCAATGGAATATACGCTTTTATCAGGGGATGAAAACAGGGTTATGTTAGAGGAGAAATATGAAACATTAAATTATGGGAAGAAAAGTTTTCAGAATATTATTTTCTGGGCGGTCAGTGACGGGAAGGGACTGTTGGATGAAGCGGTAAAAGACTGGAAGGATGCACTGGAAAAAGAGGGAATCGTAATAGAGGAGTGCGAAAGCAGGAGGATTACAGCCGGGGGAATACTTGGCAGTGATAAATTTATCTATCTTCTTTATGGAATTGCATGGATTGTCCTGTTAATTTTTCAGATGGGAAATCTTATGATGTATGTGAAAGGTAGAAAAAGGACGGCTAAAGTATATTGGTTATTGGGTATACCCGGATATATGTCAAGGATGATTAGGAATATATCAGGATTGTATTTCTTCTTTGCAATGATTGCAGTGGTATCGCTATATAAATATCGTCTGGCGACTTTTATATTTAGTCTATTATTGTTTTATCTGATCATATTCTTATTTGGATATATTGAATATCGATTGGTCTGTGGTGAAAACCGTAGGGATATACATACGAGCGATGAAATTTGCCGCTAGTTCCCGGTGTCTTTCGCCCGTGAGTCGGGTTGCCTGCCTGGCAAGTTTTAGCGGTCGTCAGTATCGATAGCAGGATAAATAGGAGTGAATAACTGTATTAATGAAATATGTTTAATATATAGCAAGAAAGAGGGATGTGGAAAAAATGGGCGGGAATAGATAAAATTTAGACCGGTAAAATTTGTTAAGATATTAATTTGTAAAATTTATTTTCTGGATAAAATATCCTTTAGAAAATAAAGTCCCAATTCGTTTAATTGTTGCTGATGAGATACTTTTATAAATATACATTTTCTTGAATTTTATGCGTTTTAAGGATATATTAAACTGAATATTGAATAGTAGGTATCCTTTAGATGTACATATAAGGTATTGATGGTTAAATAATATTTTATATCCCTTTTCGGAATTGTGTACCCGCTGAAATTGGGTTAATAAATATACATTGCGGGCAGCAGGCAAATATTTTATAATCAAGTATATAAATAGGGATTTAAAGAGGTGACTATATGTTTCGCAGAAAGGAAGTAGAAAGGATACTGGAGCAGGCACGGCGGATGGACCAGCAACTGGATATCAATGGTGCTGCCCAGCATCGTTACAGACTGAGTCTGCCTGTTAATCTGGCATTTGTTCGCGCAATAGAGGAAGAATATCACTTCCAGTTTCCAGAGGACTATGTCCAGTTTATCACAGAGATTGGCGACGGAGGCGCAGGACCGGGCTATGGGCTCTATTCTTTTGGATTCTATCATACAGAAGCGGAGAACTCTAAGGATGCGAAGATGCGGGACTCATACCTGTGCGGACTGTCCAGAGAGCCGCGGCTGCTGCCGCCGGAGCCGGATGACCTGAAGGATTTCTGTATTTCTGAAGAAGAGTATAAACAGAATC
>CAMWUU010000362.1 GCA_947177515.1 uncultured Lachnospiraceae bacterium | reverse complement strand
AAAAACAAATCATTTCGCTGGGCATGGCTTTTACCAAAATATTGGACACGAAAAAAACAGTTCACATTTTCCGGGAAATGTAGTATAATTACAGCATTATAACAATAAGGAAGGGATTTGTGATGAGAGAGTATACAGTAAGGGAAATTGCCGGGATTACAGGGGGGGAACTGGTTGCCGGGGAAGGGGAATTGAAAATAACAGAATTTTCGACTGATTCAAGGGAAGGGAATGCGGCAACCATGTTCGTGCCGGTGATCGGGGAACATGTGGATGCGCATGACTTTATTGGGGATGCCTATGCGCATGGGATGAGGGCAACTTTTACATGTCGCAGGGACACAGTAGCACCTCAAGATATGGCAGTTGTATATATTGACCCATCCGATTTGGAAAACCCGAATGTAGCAGCTCTGCAGCGCTTTGGGGCACATGTGCGCGGGACGTTTCACATCCCTGTGGTCGGAGTGACCGGGAGCGTTGGCAAGACTTCGACAAAGGAGATGGTGGCGCTTGTGCTGTCCACAAGGTTCCACACCTTAAAGACAGAGGGGAATATGAACAGCCAGGTTGGTCTGCCCCGCATGATGTGCCGCCTTTCAGAGGAGCATGAAGTGGCGGTGATCGAGATGGGGATGAGCATGGAGGGCGAGATGGCAAGGCTTACCCGTGTGGCGCGCCCGGAGTGTGCAGTGATAACCAATATCGGTTTTTCCCATATCGAGCAGCTTGGTTCGCTTGAAAATATAAGGAGGGAGAAACTGAATATTATCAATGAATTCCCGGATGGCGGTGTACTGTTTGTGAACGGGGATATTGATTTACTGATGGAAGTGGCGGATGCGTGGCAGGCTGTCCAGACTAAAGGCCGTATGGCAGTATATGAGGAGAAAGACGGCGAAATTTTTGTAAATGGCATCCTTATGGATGCTGCCACGGCAGAGCGCTTTCCACATATCCGTGTTGTAACTTACGGTACTTCGGCAGGATGTGATTACCGTTCGCGGATTGCAGGTTCCATGGATGGCGGCATGGATTTCCGGTTTTCCTGTCCGCAGCGGGAAGGCAATATTACCGTGCATCTTGCGGTGACGGGAAAACATAATGTGCAAAACGCCCTGGCGGCGATTGCGGTAGCGGCGCATTATGGGATTGACCCTTTGCAGGCAGCAGAGAGGCTTGCCAGTTACCAGTCAGGACCGATGCGTGGCAGGAGGATTGAGGTGGGAGGTATGATCCTGATCGATGATACTTACAATGCCTGTCCGGATTCGATGATGGGGGGGATTGATGGCCTGATGATGATCAAGGCCAAGCGCCATATCGCGGTGCTCGGGGATATGCTGGAGCTTGGGTTTATATCGACATTCTGCCATTCAATGCTCGGGGAATATCTGGTGAAGCAGCGTGTGGACTATGTGGTAGCCGTTGGGCAGGATGCAAAATTTTATCTTGGGAGGGCTTCCCGTGAAAAAGGACCAACTGTCCAGCTTGGAAGCGCTATGCCCGGCGAACGGATGGTCCGCATGACTTATGGCATGACAGGGTCATATTTTGAGGACAATGCGTCTGCGCGTGCTTTTTTGAAGAGTTTTCTTAGGGAGGGTGACGCAGTCCTGTTTAAGGGTTCCCGCGGTATGAAACTGGAAGAACTTGTGCAGGGATTGATCTAAAAAAGGGGATGGGGGAGAATAAAAACGGGCACGGTTGGTTTGCAGGGATGCAAAGAATTGGGGAAGGATGGGGAAAGAGCCAGAAATGGAGAGAAGGACAGTGAGGAGCTGGCGGGGAGAAAATGGGATAAGGAAGGGGACGGGATATGTACGCGGATGTGATTGTGGACATTTCGAGTGGCCAGCTAGATAAAACGTATCAGTACAGCATCCCGGAACCACTGCTTGTTGTGGCAGTGATGGGTGCGCCGGTCGTAATACCGTTCGGACATGGGAAGCGGGAAGGATATATTGTCGGACTTTCCGAGGAGCCAAAAATTGCACTGGAGCGCATCCGGCCTATTATTGCGGTGAAAGAGAACGGACAGGTTATTGAGAGCCAGATGATTGCATTGGCTTACTTTATCCGCGAAAATTTCGGGGCGACAATGAATGATGCGCTGCACACGGTGCTCCCGGTGAAGCAGGCGGTGCGCCGGGTGGAAAAAAAGACCGTGGTGCTTGCGGTGGGAAAAGATGTAGCGGGGGATGCCCTGGCTGCCGCCGTGCGCCGGGGATATGTGGCGAAAGAAAGGCTTTTGCGCAGGCTGGTTGCGGATGGCTGTGTGGCATGGGAGGCTGTGACAGGAAAGCTTGCGGTTTCCTCATCGACGGTGCAGGCACTGGTTCGGGAAGGAATCGTCAAGGTGTGTGTACAGGAGAGTTACCGCAATCCGTTGGCTGGCCTGTTAGGGCTTAAGGAAGATGGAGGGGAAGGTCTGGCGGGGGAGGGGAAACAAAAAGATATTCTGCCCCTTCCGCCGTTAAATGCCAGCCAGCAGAAAATCCATGACCGGATCGCGGCGGATCTGGCGGCGGGGATACATAAGACCTACCTGGTCCACGGTGTGACCGGTTCTGGAAAGACGGAAGTTTACCTCTCGGTGATTGAGGAGGTGGTGCGTGCCGGGCGGCAGGTTATTATGCTGATCCCGGAAATAGCGCTGACCTACCAGACCCTGCTGCGCTTTTACCGGCGTTTCGGGGACAGGGTTTCCGTACTGAATTCGCGCATGTCGGCGGGGGAACGCTACGACCAGAGTCTGAGGGCAAAAAATGGGGAGATTGACATTATGGTCGGACCGCGTTCCGCGCTGTTTACACCGTTTGAAAGGCTGGGACTGATTATCCTAGATGAGGAACATGAGGCCAGCTATAAGAGCGAGATGCCGCCCAAATACCATGCCCGCGAGGTGGCGATTGAGCGTGCGAGGCTCTCGGATGCCTCAGTAATCCTAGGTTCCGCAACCCCGTCACTAAGAGCCTATGAGTCCGCGATGCGGGGGGAGTTTACTCTTTTTACCCTGAAAGAGAGGGCGGTGCCGGGTGCCCGGATGCCTGTTGTTACAGTGGTTGACCTGCGGGAGGAACTTGCAGCGGGGAACCGGATGATTTTCTCGCGCGCCCTGCAGGAGAAAATGGGGAAACGGCTGGCAAGCGGGCAGCAGACCATGCTCTTTTTAAACCGCCGTGGTTATGCGGGTTTTGTTTCCTGCCGTTCCTGTGGGCATGTGATGAAATGCCCGCATTGTGATATTTCCATGACGGAGCACGATAATGGGACGCTTGTCTGCCATTATTGTGGTGAGCGGCAGAAAAAGCCAGCCACCTGCCCGTCATGCGGTTCAAAATATATTGCAGGATTTGGCACCGGGACACAGAAAATAGAGGAGGGGGTCAGGAAAATCTTCCCCGGGGCAAGGGTGCTGCGTATGGATGCGGACACGACAAAGAAAAAAGAAAGCTACACAGAAATACTTTCCTCGTTTTCTAGGGGGGAAGCGGATGTACTGGTTGGCACGCAGATGATTGTAAAGGGACATGACTTCCCAAATGTGACACTGGTCGGGATATTGGCTGCCGACCTGTCGCTAAACTCCGGGGACTACCAGGCGGCGGAGGACACTTTTGAACAGCTAGCACCGGTCACTGATACACATATGACGATGCCCACGAAAAGTATAGTGTAGATCTCGGTGGTCGCGGTATCAGTA
>CAMWUU010000361.1 GCA_947177515.1 uncultured Lachnospiraceae bacterium | reverse complement strand
TTGCGGTTTGATCGGATAGCGTGGAAGCGGTTTGTGGTATGTTTAATTTTTCTAATGATGATAAACAGTATCCGGCACAGTTTTTGGATTATTCGGTGTACCGGGTGTTGTTAAATACGGACTGGTAACGGTTTAGCGGGCGGACAAAAGAAATGGCGGAATCGTATCGGAAAGGGGAGATGATTTTGCTGCCGCCGTATTCCGGGATTTTGTTTCAGAGGGGGGAGGAAGTGCCACAGGAGGAAGCGGAAGAATGTCCGGGGAATTAAACTAAGTCGGTAACCTGAAATAGGGAGATTGGAAAACTCATACCGATCATAAGATACAGGGGGAAAGAGAACATTTTAGACACAATACAGACGAAAAGAAGAGGTGTTGCAAAAGTTTTGTAGTTTGCAACACCTTTTCTTTATTATATTGATTATTTGCTCTTGATTTCACTGTGCAGCCGCTGCAGGGATTTTACTTCGCAGTCGCCGTGTTTTTGCACATACAGAATCCCTTTTGCCGTAGCCCTTGCCGCGGCGATGGTCGTCATATAAGGAACTTTTTCTTTGATGGCAGCCTTGCGCAGGTAGCTGTCATCGTGTACGCTTTCCTTGCCGATTGGCGAATTGATAATCAGGCTGATATCTCCGTTTGTAATCAGGTCAAGGATGTTTGGACGGCCCTCATAGAGTTTTTTCACGCGCTCCGCCGGGATTCCCGCTTCCGTAATCAGATCGCAGGTGGTGCCTGTTGCAAGGATCTTAAACCCGGCTTCTTTAAACAGCCCGGCAATTTCTACAACTTCCGGTTTGTCCTTGTGGTTGACCGAGATCAGCACCGTGCCGGAAAGCGGGAGTTTTGTCTGGGTTGCTTCCTGTGCTTTGTAGAATGCTTCGCCATAGTAGGTCGAGAGTCCAAGTACCTCCCCGGTGGAGCGCATTTCCGGACCTAATACCGGGTCAACCTCCGGGAACATATTGAACGGGAAGACAGCTTCCTTTACACCGTAGTATGGGATTTCCTGTTCTTTTAAGGCCGGGACAGGGGACGGGCGCGAGGTAAGTTCCGCTGTAATGATCTCAGTGGCGAGAGGCACCATGCGGATATTGCATACTTTGGATACCAGTGGTACGGTTCGGGACGCACGCGGGTTGGCTTCTAGTACATAAACTTTGCCGTTTTCAATTGCGTACTGCATGTTCATTAGACCCTTGACATGCATCTCCTCGGCAATTTTTTTGGTATATTCCTTGATGGTTGCAACATTTTCTGCCGTGATATGCACGGATGGGATAATGCATGCGGAGTCGCCGGAGTGTACGCCAGCCAGCTCGATATGCTCCATTACGGCAGGAACAAAGGCATGTGTGCCGTCGCTGATGGCATCTGCCTCGCACTCAAGTGCGTGGTTTAAGAAGCGGTCGATCAGGATTGGCCGGTCAGGGGTTACACCGACGGCGGCTTTCATATAGCCTTCCATGCTGTCGTCGTCATAGACAACTTCCATGCCGCGTCCGCCAAGTACGTAGGATGGGCGGACCATTACCGGATAGCCGATGCGTCCTGCGATACGAAGTGCTTCTTCCACAGTGGTTGCCATACCGGATTCCGGCATTGGGATGCCTAGTTTATCCATCATTGCGCGGAACTGGTCGCGGTCTTCTGCAAGGTCGATTACAGCAGGCGGCGTGCCAAGGATTTTTACGCCGTTTTTCTCAAGTTCTGCTGCGAGATTGAGCGGTGTCTGGCCACCGAACTGCGCGATTACACCGACTGGCTGTTCCTTCTGGTAAATGCTTAGAACATCCTCTAGGGTCAGCGGCTCAAAATAGAGCTTGTCCGAGGTGTCATAGTCCGTGGAAACCGTTTCAGGGTTGCAGTTGACAATAATGGTTTCAAAGCCGAGTTTTTTGAGTGCGAGTGCCGCATGAACACAACAGTAGTCGAACTCGATGCCCTGGCCGATGCGGTTCGGACCGCCGCCTAAGATCATGATTTTCTGGCGGTTGGTATTTACCGGGTTTTTATCTGTTGCATTGTAGGTGGAGTAGTAGTAGGCGCTGTCCTTGGTGCCAGAAACATGCACACCCTCCCATGCCTCCGTAATGTTAAGTGCAGTGCGGCGGGCGCGGATGTCTGCCTCCGGGATTTCAAGAAGTCCACTTAAATATTTGTCGGAAAATCCGTTTTTCTTTGCTGAAATAAGTGCAGGGTCAGATGGCAGGGAACCTTTGCAGCGAAGCAGAGCTTCTTCTTCCTCCACAAGCTCTTTCATCTGTTCGATAAAATAGCGCTTTACTTTTGTGGCTTCGTGGATTTCTTCTATGCCTGCACCCGCACGCAGCGCTTCGTACATAATAAAATGGCGGTCGCTTGACGGGTGTGCGAGCATACGGAGCAGTTCGTCTTTTGGTCTTTTATTGTAATCTTTTGCAAAACCTAAGCCGTAGCGGCCTGTTTCAAGGCTGCGGATGGCTTTTTGGAAGGCTTCCTTGTAGGTTTTGCCGATGCTCATAACCTCGCCGACTGCACGCATCTGCGTGCCGAGCTTATCTTCCACGCCCTTGAATTTCTCGAATGCCCAGCGCGCGAATTTGATCACAATATAGTCACCATCCGGTACGTATTTATCCAGTGTCCCGTACTTCCCGCACTCAATCTCATTAAGGGTCAGCCCTGCGGCGAGCATGGCGGAAACTAGGGCGATCGGGAAACCAGTCGCTTTGGAGGCGAGCGCTGATGAGCGGGATGTGCGTGGGTTGATTTCAATGACGACAATGCGGTCGGATACCGGGTCGTGTGCGAACTGTACATTGGTACCGCCGATGACCTTGACGGAATCCACTATGCGATAGGCGGCATCCTGCAATCTTTCCTGAAGTTCTTTTGAGATTGTAAGCATTGGGGCGGCGCAGAAGGAATCGCCGGTGTGTGTGCCCATGGGGTCGATATTTTCAATAAAGCAGACGGTGATCATCTGTCCTTTTGCATCGCGCACAATCTCAAGTTCCAGTTCTTCCCATCCGAGAATGGATTCTTCCACAAGTACCTGTCCGACCAGGCTTGCAGCAAGACCGCGTGCGCAGACGGTTTTTAATTCTTCTTTGTTGTAGACTAGGCCGCCGCCGGCACCGCCCATTGTGTACGCCGGGCGCAGTACAACCGGGTAGCCGAGGCGGTCAGCGATGGCTAGAGCCTCATCCACCGAGTAGGAAACTTCACTGCGTGCCATTTCAATGCCGATCTCATCCATGGATTTCTTGAATTCGATGCGGTCTTCCCCGCGTTCGATCGCGTCCACCTGCACGCCGATAACCTGTACATTATATTTGTCCAGCACGCCTTCCTTTGCCAGTTCCGCGCACAGGTTCAGGCCGGACTGGCCGCCGAGGTTTGGCAGCAGCGCGTCCGGGCGCTCCTTTGCGATAATCTGCTCAAGGCGCTTTACATTCAGCGGCTCGATGTAGGTTACATCCGCGATTTCCGGGTCTGTCATAATGGTTGCGGGGTTGGAGTTTACTAGGACGATCTCGTATCCGAGATTGCGCAGTGCTTTACATGCCTGCGTGCCGGAATAGTCGAACTCGCATGCCTGCCCGATAATAATCGGACCCGAGCCGATGATTAAGACTTTGTTGATATCCTCTCTTTTTGGCATAAGACTCTCCTTTATTTTTTATTTTCTTTTATTGTCGTATCCTATTATAATGGAAAACCGGAAAA
>CAMWUU010000360.1 GCA_947177515.1 uncultured Lachnospiraceae bacterium | reverse complement strand
ATATCGCGGCCGGCCTTTCTGCCGATGTGCCACATACTGTAGAAATCCGTATTACGCAGGGGGCAGAAAAGGATTTTTATCTGGTGTCGGTGATTGCTGCTGGTTTGGAAGTGGACGGACAGGATGAATGATAAATGTACTAAAATAAAAAATCGCAATTTTTATCAATCCTAAATCGAAAAAAAGGAGTATCTTTTAAGTTGGGAGGGGAAGTCCTTTTAAGTTTAACCGTGAAAGTTTTTTAGGATGCGGGAAAGGACAAAAAAGGGGGTCTTTGATGGAGCGGAGTATGGAACATGTGCTGGACTATATTGAGGAAAACCTGACGGAACCTTTTACAATGGAACAGCTTGCAAAGGTTGCAGGTTATTCCAAATACCATTTTATCCGCATTTTTGCAGAGGTAACAGGTTTTACCCCGGCCGACTATATAAGGAAGCGCAGGATTTCGGAGATTGCGGACAGGCTTATGGAAAACGGATACCGGGGCAGCATCGCGGAACTTGCATTCCAGTACGGGTTTAACTCAAAGGAAAATTTTTTGCGCGCTTTTAAGGCAGAACACTGTGTGCTGCCCAATGAATATCGCAGGGTGAAAAATTCCCTGCATCTTTTTCCAAAATTTTCCAGTAAGGCAATATCTGTGATAAAGGAGCCTTCTTTTGTCTTTCTTGCACCGTTTTCGCTGACGGTAATGGAGAGTGATGAAACAGTTCCTACGCGGTTCTGGAACAAATATAATTGTTCCGGTATGTCCCTTCGCCTGTCGGGAGGGAAGATTGTGCCGGATTTTGGGGTGAGCGACTGGGATGTCAGTGCAGGAAAGCTGCGATATTATATTGGGATTAGGACAGAGGAGGCAAATGGGGATATATCCGGGACTAAGACTTTGTGGGTTGATGAAGGGGTTTATGCTGTATTTAAAACAAAATATTGCGGAACCTTTCATTTTGTGGATACCATCCAGAAAACCTGGGAATATATTAATACCCAATGGCTAAAGGAAAGCGGTTATATGCGTACTGGCGGATATGAATTTGAAACTTACCTAGAGTCCAGCAGGACATATTCGGAAGAAATCTATATTCCGATATGCCGTGGGGATTCCCCTTCCTAAAAACAGAAAAGGAGAAAGTGGACGGGATGAAAAAATTGAATATCACATGGGAAGGAATTGAAGATCCAACTGGATATTTATTTTCCTTTGCGAAATCCCTGGCGGTGGCGGTAAAAAACAGTCCTTATTCAGAACTTTTTGAGGATATTGTGGCGACAAGCGGTGTTGCATTCCGGAGGTGGGTGGATAGGGAACTGTGTCCTAGTGCAACAAGCATCTGGGAATTTGCAGCACAGAAGCGCTGGGTGGAAAATGGCGGCATTGAATGCAGCTATGTGGAGCGCCTGTGGGGGGAGGATGCTGTAAAAGAAGAGCGCCGCATACAGGCGATTGCCATGATTAAGGAATCGATTGACCGTGGGATTGCTGCGGTTTCCTGGGATATCAGCGGCTGTGAGTGGGGTGTGGTCACCGGCTATAATGAGGAAGAAGAAATCTTATATACTTTAAAAGTGGATGGCAGTGAGGCAGCGGTGCCTTACGGGCAGCTTGGGGAAATGGAAATGCCAATCTTATCAGTGCTTACAATTTTAGGAAGAATGGAAAAAACACAGGAGGAGATTACAAAAGGGATGCTAAACCTTGCCCGTGCCCATTTGAATGGGGAGGAGTGGTGTGACAATGCCAAAGGATTTGCGGCGTATGAAGCACTGATTGCGTATGTAAGGGATAAACTTACGGCGGAAACAAAATGGAACCTTATGTATTATCTTGGCACTTATGCGGCACTTAAGTTCTATGCCCTGAAATATTTTGAGAAATACGGGCTTTGTGAAATGGCAGAAAAATATCGCATTGTCTATGGGGAATGGAAGGCAGCCTTTGATAGGGGTGGAGAAGGGGATCTTATGGAAAAAAGTGTAAGGGAAGAGATTGCAGGGCATCTAGGACATGCTTTACAAGCGGAAAAGGAAGCGTTTTTGTAATTTGCCAAATAAAATGTATGAATAAGCCTGCCGATGCGGTCCGCTGCACGGCAGGCATTTTGATGTTTGATATTTCTAATTTATTCCAAAACATTGCCGGGGAAAAACAAATTGACTTTCAGTCTGAAATTATCTATAATGTTATCGTTATACCTGCCATCTGGAAAAAATTGCAGTGGGGATGGAACAGATTTTTTGTACCGGCTGCAGACCGCAGTGAAAAATGGCAAAAGGAAAGGGAACGGAAAAAATTATGGGATTATTTAGTTTTGGGAAGAAAAAGCAGGGGGACTCAAACAGCAATGCGCAGGATGGTGCAAGCAGGACTTTTTTGGATGCTAAGAGCATAAATGAACCAGGTACAAGAACTGCCGGTGATACCGGTATAAACGGCGCGGGGCATAATGTTGATGAGAGTGCTTATAGTGTCGTACAGGGCGAAGGTGCTGCCCTTAAGGGTGATGTTTTTTGGAACAGGGGGGACTTTGCATTTGAGATCCTGAAAGTACTTGCATATAAGGAACAGGGGAGTGTCCTGATTGGAAGGGCGCTTTCCGGACAGCTCTTATCCGGGGAGAAGGCCGCCTATACGGACAGGGACGGGCGCGCGGTATTCCACTGTACGGTGGGAAGCATAGAACAGAGTGGTTTTAAGGCAAAAAAAGCTTCTGTTTGCCAGTTTGGACTTTTGGGACCGACTTTTACATTTATAATTCCGGATTTTGCCCCCAATGCTTTTAAGGAAGGAAATTTCCTGTACCAGAAATTGGAAGAAGGCGAGGAATTAAGCCCGGTACTAAAAGCATTTGAGAGTTGTCGGCTTACGGTTGCCCGCGAGGAGGAAATCCGGCGGGTAATGGAGGAGGGCATGTCCGGGGAAATGGTTTCTTTGGAGCAGGATGTAGTAAAACAATTATGTGAGGATTATTCTGTTCAGGAAATGATCTTTGCGCTTACTTATCTGCGTGATATGGGAAACCGGGCGAAGGAAGCAGGCGAAAACGAAACGAAAGAATCTTTAAAAGCAAAGGCAGATGCCATTTACCGGACAATGTTAGAAAAGCTGCGTGGTCTTGACAAGGTATATTTGACCATTGACAAAAATACCAACTATCCATTTTATAACGGTGGTTTTGTTGATGTTTATACAAAGGAGGAGTATGCAAAACTTGCGGTGCTTTATTATGGCGAACAGTTCCGCGAACTGGAAGTTCGGGCATTGCCGGTTAGTAATGCGCAGCTCTTAAGACCGGAGGAAGGCAAACCGCTTGCGGCACAGATGCCGGCTTTTGTACTATTTTTTTATCTTGGCATGGAGCGGGTACTTTTGGATAACGGTCTGTTTCGGGCGGCACTTTCGCGGGGAGATGTGCTCCCGCCGCCAGATTTTTCTGACAAACCGGCTGCTGCTGTCCCTATAACCAACCCATCCCTTCGCACCCGTATGATTGATTTCTTTGGCGAGGCGCGCTGGAAGGTGAACTACGAGAAGCGCGGGGAGGTGCTTAGGGCAAAAGAGCATGTGATGCTGACCGAGGTGGCGAAGGCGAAATTCCTGATCCCGATGAAGTATGAGGGCGCGGCAAAGCCAGAACCTGGCACAAACCAGATTGTGTTTAACAAGGATACCAACCTGATGTTCGCTGCGGGCAAAAATACGGCGGGCGAAAGCTACACTCCGATCTTTACGGATTTTGTCGAGTT
>CAMWUU010000359.1 GCA_947177515.1 uncultured Lachnospiraceae bacterium | reverse complement strand
GATCGTTATATTTCCTCCGGCTTTTTCAAGTCGATTGATGTATGCGGTGGCGAGAATGTGCAGCCATTTGAGGCTTTTTTGCCATTGTATAGAAAAGCGGAACAATATCATCTGACCAAGAAAATGCATGTAGGTGAAAGCGGGTCAGCAGAGAATGTAATGCGGGCAGTTGAAGTATTGGGGCTTAGTGAAGTTCACCATGGGATAAACGCGGCCGCCTCGGAGAAGGTCATGCGATTTCTCGCAGATAATCGTATACAGATGAATGTTTGCCCGAGCAGTAATGTAATGCTTGGATATGCAACCGGATATAGAAACCACCCTATTAAGATACTGGATGAGAATGGAGTTAAGGTTACAATCAATACCGATGACCTGCTGATATTTGACAGCTTGATTGAAAACGAGTACCTATTGCTTTATCGGGCAGGAACTTAAGTGCTGGTCAATTGGATGAAATACGAAAGAATGGGTTAGACATCCACTCAGAATATGAATTATAGAGATGCGAAAATTCCAGTTTGTCGAACGGATAGCCCATCAAAAAAACTAAATACCCACCGCCCGCCAGTGGTACACCTAAACAGGAAGTCTGAAAAGTCATCAGGAGCAAATCTTTCCTGGCGCGGTTTATTGGCATGGGTCGAGCTTGGCGAGGATATGATTGTGGTTTCGGCTCAGTTAATTGATTGGCATGAAAAATCTGCCCGGCAGTCTTTAGAACTTACAGAGTATTTTATCGAGAACTTTTCTGTTGATTATTAGTTTTGTTAACAGAATGTCCATTCATGCGTTTGCCGTGCCGATTGTCCTCAAAACGGTTGCGGGTTAGCAAGAAACTTGGTATAATGGGGCTGACAGGCAGAGATAAGGAAAGGCGGATATAAGGATGGAAAATATTGGTAAAACACTCTATGTTACTGACCTAGACGGAACCTTGTTAAACCGCAGGGAACGCATTAACCCGGAAAGCATTGATATAATCAACCATCTGGTGGGGCAGGGTATGCTGTTTACCTATGCGACTGCGCGCTCGCTGGTTTCGGCTTCTGTTGTGACGAAGGGGCTGATAACGGATATCCCGGTTATTATTTACAATGGCGCGTCTATTATCCATCCAGGTACGGGAAAATGTCTTTCCTCTGTTTCCTTTTCCGCACAGGAGGCGGATTTTGCCAGTGAAACGCTTCGGGCGCATGGGATCAGCCCGCTTGTATATGCCTATGTGGATGGTGTGGAGCGGGTATCGTGGGATACAACAAGGGAAAATAACGGGATAAAGTATTATTTGTCGCGGCGTACCATTGATCCAAGACTGCGCCCTCTTGATGGTGGAAAAGGACTGTATGACGGGGAGGTTTTTTATTATACCTGTATTGGGGAGAAAGAAGAAATGATGTCGGTTTACAAGACTTTTTCGGCGGATAAACGGTATCGCTGCACTCTTCAACAGGAACTTTACCGCACGGAATACTGGTGTGAGATTATGCCGGTTAGGGCAACGAAGGCAGAGGCAATCCGGACGCTGAAAAAACTGTGGAACTGCGACCGGATTGTTTCCTTCGGGGATGCCGTTAACGATATCCCAATGTTTGAAATTTCAGATGAATGTTATGCCGTGGCAAATGCCGTCCCGGAATTAAAGCGCCTTGCAACCGGCGTGATCGGGGATAATGAGCATGACGGCGTGGCAAAGTGGCTTAGTTTACATGCCTTAGTGAAGTAGAAGGCATAGCGGGAGGAAAAACGGGTCTGTTTCAAAAGGCTTAGTTTGCACGCCCTGTTTTAGTAATAGTACTAACTAAGCGTGAATGCACGAAGACTTGCGTTGCCAGGTCCTTGATACGTAATGTAAATGGCATGGATGCCGTCTGGAAGCGGAAGTTTGGCAGTGTAATCCTCCCAGACATTGGAATACTTTACCGGAATATGTGCAAGAACCTTCCCTTCCATCTGTGTTCTAATTTCAAAAGTCCCGTTGGCATAGCCCCGCACAGAAAGAGTGATTTCCTTCACATCCCGACAGTCAAAATACTTGAAACCCGCTGTGGCAGAATCCGTGATATTGGCAATGTAACCTGCATTTTTGTCACCGTCGCGCCCATCCTGCATGATTTTTGGGAACCGGTCGCCGCCGACATAGATGGAAGGTTCCCTAGTGAAAAGATTGCAGGCGAGGTAGGCAGGGTATTCCCCGATGCCGGGCAGCGGCGCACCATTTAGCCCGCACGAAGTCATCTCCACCTGCTGTATGGAACCGTCTGCCTCAAAATGGATTTCCTCGGCGCATCCCTGGCGGCTGTACCAGGTGCCATTGGTGTGGCGGTGGTAAAAAATATACCATTTTCCATTTATTTCCACAATACTGCCGTGGTTGTTTGCACCGTAGGCGGAGGGAAGTTCTGCGGGCTTGTAGCTGTCGATATGTAAATCGCAGTTGCTTACGATTACCCCGCCATAGAGGAAATCTTTTGTAGGGCTTTTTGAGGTCGCATAACAGAGTTCGTGCATCACTTCAGAGGAATAGATAAAATAGTAGGTGTCCCCGCGTTTCCTGATGGACGGCGCTTCAAAAAAGGCGTGTCCTTCAAACTCTGTCCCAGTGCTGTGTCCACTGCCCGGGACGATAAAGGTGGGTGCCTCCTCGATAGTTAGCATATCGGAACCGAGTACTGTGACCATAGCGCCCGTGCGCGAGGTATCACCCCGCCCACAAAAGCCGGTATACAGGTAGGTACGTCCGTTTTCGGTCAGTACTCCGGGGTCAAACTGCGGTTCGTCACCCGGGTGTTCCCCAAGTCTTGTTCCATCAGGGTAATGTACATATCCCAGAAAATGGAATTTCCCGGTGGGAGTGTCACAGACAGCCACGGAAACAATGGAAACATGGTCGAGGACATAGTACAGGTAAAATTTTCCATCTGGACCAACCGTGACATCCGGGGCGTACAGACACATTTTTCCGTCGCGGTTTAGAGGATCTTCTGTTTTTTGGTAGATCACACCCTCATAGCGCCAGTTCCCCAGTGCGCCGACGGGGGCGGACCAGCAGACGTAATCACCAAGACAGAAAACATGGCCGTTGTAATAATCGTGGGAGCCGTACACATAGACCCGGCCGCCAAATACATAGGGTTCTGCGTCCGGGATGTATTCCCAGGATGGGAGATATGGATTCAATGCTTTTTTTCTCATTGCGGTTACTCCTTTTTTTATATAGATTATATCATACTTTTACGCAGGGTCACTTTGCAGATCTTGCGTTTTTCTTGTTGGAATTTGCGCTCTTTGTAGAAATTTTCAGTCAGAGTCCTATTTCCCATACCGGGCTATATTCAAACAAACAATTATTTTAATAAGTAATATCTGGAAAGTTCAGGAACAACTCAATTTTTTCAGAGAATTTTCTTGAAAACCTGACCGGAATATGGTAAATTATTATTGTTAAAAACATGAAGGGGCAGGGGAAGGTGGGGAATTGTAAAGTGGTGCATTCCTCTGTGCAGGGCTTCGGAATGGAGGGTTATGTATGAACACAAAGACAATAGGATTTAAGATCAACCTGATGGTCAATATTCTCGCGATTATCTGTATTTTTACAATTGTTGTGAATTATGTTGAGATTGGGAAGATCAGTGAGCTTAATGAAGAAGTTTCTTCTATCTGTATTGAGCTGGAAAAGGTGCAGGGTGATATCCGGGATGATTTCCAGCAGGTGCGTTTGTATGCAAACTTTACATATTATAAAATGGATTTACCGGGAC
>CAMWUU010000358.1 GCA_947177515.1 uncultured Lachnospiraceae bacterium | reverse complement strand
TCAAAAGTCCTGTTTTCGGACTGGTATGCCTTCCCCCCCACACGGAAGATAATCCCGGAATAATCGGTAAAATGATCCAAAAGGCTTTGGGAAAGCGCATCTAAGATTGCGCTCTCAAGCCGGGAATTCGCATAGCGTGCCGGCACGCTGTCCTCCTCAAAATCCACAACCAGCTTTGTATCCTCAACGGTCACGTCCCGGATACTTACGGTTACAGAAACATCCCCCATCGTCCCAGCCACATATTCCGCCAGTTCCCTAGGTCCCATATCAACACTCCCCGCCAGCACCGAAGTAACCTCAACCGTTTCAAGATCCTCCGAGAGCGTATAATAGGTAATCTCTGTGACTTCAATCGGAAATTGGGATGGCTCCTTCGTCTGCTGCGGCACATCGGACGGGATCCCAGTGACCTGTTCTTCTCCCAGTTTTTCCCGGCCACAGCCCGCAGCGGGCAGCAGGAGAAATGCCGCTAAAACACATATTGCCGTGAATTTCTTGCCCATCGTGACACATCCTTTCCTGAACCCCCCACAAAACCATATCGCGTTTCCGGAACCAGGAGAACATATGTTCTTTTTCTGGGACTACTCCCCTCAGGAAACATACATTCTATATCTGGATGGTAACACAGGACTATGTCATTTCCATGTTAGCTTTATGACAGCTTCATGACGCACAGTCAACCCGCATATTATTTTGTCCCCGCCGTAATTACATGGCGGTTCTGATAGATATACACACAGAGGGAAATCACGGTCAGCGCAACCGAGGCGCAGAGAAAAACCTGCTCCATAACATTAAAAAACTTTGTATCCAGGTCAACGATAAAAAGCACGCACATCACCATCTGCACAACCGTCTTGATTTTTCCCCAGTAATTTGCGGCAATCACAATATTGTTATCCGCCGCAATCAACCGAAAACCGCTGATAATAAATTCCCTGCCGATAATTAAGACGACCACCCAGGCCGGAACCGTCCTAAACTGGACAAAACAGATAAAAGCCGAGCACACCAACAGCTTATCCGCAAGCGGATCCATAAATTTCCCGAAATCCGTCACAAGATTGTTCTTGCGCGCTAGATACCCGTCAAGGAAATCGGACGCGGAGGCAATGGCAAAAATGGCTGCGGCAATATAGTTTCCCCCGCGTATCCCCGGTGTCAGCATAAAGATCAGGAAAACAGGAACCATACATGCACGAAATACAGTAATTTTATTTGGTAAATTCATATGCTACCTCTTTCTATTTTACCCGGCCTATCAGGTCATAGCCCTTTGCCTCCATGATCTCAACCTCAACAAGGTCGCCGGAGATATAATCATCCTGCCCGTAAAAGAAAATGTATCCATCCACCTTTGGGGCATCCATATAGGAACGCCCTAGAAACACATCCTCCTCCACCAGTTTCCCCTCCACCATCACCGGCAATATCCGCCCAACCATCCTGCCGGCATTCTCAAACGCGATTTGCTGCTGTAAACGCATCAACTCCTTCTGCCGCTTAACCTTCACTTTCTTTAGTACCTGATCCTTCCTCCTAGCCGCTGGTGTCCCCTCCTCTTTCGAATAGGTAAAAACACCAAGACGGTCAAAACGCATTTTTTCCACAAAATCCTTCAGGCATTCATGATCCTCTTGCGTTTCACCCGGAAATCCTGTGATCAGAGTGGTGCGCAGGGTAATATCCGGCACCTTCCCCCGCAGGTCTGCAATCAGGTTTTCCAATTCTTTTCTGCTTGTGCGCCGCCCCATCTCCTGAAGGATATGATCTGCGGCATGCTGGATCGGCATATCAAGATAATGACACAACTTTGGCTGGGTTAAGAACAACTCGATCAGTTCCTTATCGATCTCCTCCGGATAGCAGTATAATAATCTTATCCAGACAATCCCCGGGATCGCCGCAAGGTGTCCAATCAATGCGGGCAGGGATTTTTTCCCGTAAAGGTCAATCCCGTACACCGTGGTTTCCTGCGCTACTAGAATCAGTTCCCGGCATCCTCCCTCCGCCAGAAATTCCGCCTCCGATACTAAGCGCTCCATTGGGATACTTCGATACTCCCCGCGCATCTTAGGGATGGCGCAGTATGTGCAATGCTTATTGCAGCCTTCGGCAATTTTAAGATATGCCGTGTACCCTCCCGTCGTATTCACACGCTTTGTATCAGGCAGCGGGAGCGCATCCAAACTGCGAAAAACACTCTGTGCCCTGCCCGCAAGCACGCTCTCGATCACCCTTACCACCTCATCAAACCCGGTGGTGCCAACCATTGCATCCACCTCCGGGATCTCGGCTGCTATTTCCTCCTTATAGCGCTCAGCAAGGCAGCCCGCCACAATAAGCGCCTTAAGCCGTCCAGCCTTTTTGTATTCTGCCATCTCAAGTATTGTATCAATACTCTCCTGCTTTGCGTCGTGGATAAAACAGCAGGTATTGATAACAATAATATCCGCCTCCGCCTCATCATTTGTCAGAAAATAGCCTGCATCGCGCAAAAGCCCAAGCATAATTTCGCTGTCTACTAAATTCTTATCACATCCAAGAGAGATAAAACATACATTCATAAAAAAACCTGCAATTCTATAATATTTTATTCTTATTGATTATCCTTTTCACCCTTTCTTCCCCATCTTTGCACTTTGCAGACAGTTAACCATCAGCATGGCGATGGTCATAGGACCGACACCCCCGGGCACCGGAGTAATATAAGAAGCCTTTTCGGCAACGGAATCAAAATCTACGTCGCCGCAAAGTTTGTTATTCTCCCCCCGATGGATCCCAACATCAATCACCACCGCACCTTCTTTAACATATTTTGCCGTGACAAACTTCGGTTTCCCAAGCGCTGCAACTAAGATATCGGCGCGTGCTGTAATTTCTGCCAGGTTTTTTGTGCGGGAATGGCAGACAGTCACTGTCCCGTTCTCACGCAGCAGCAGCGCCGCCATCGGCTTACCAACAATATTGCTGCGCCCGATCACCACACATTCCTTCCCGCAGATCCCAATCCCGGTGCGCTTTAAAAGTTCGATAATGCCCGCCGGGGTACAGGAAACAAAACCTTCCATCCCAACGGTAAGCCGGCCTGCATTCTGCACATGGAATCCATCCACATCCTTATCTGGTGAAATTGCCTGGATTACCTTCTCCTCACTGATATGCCCAGGCAGCGGCAACTGCACCAGAATTCCGTTCACATCCGCCCTGCCATTCAGATCCCCAATCAGATTCAGCAGCTCCTCCTGCGAGGTTTCCTGCGGCAACTCATAAGCCAGGGAACGAAAACCGACATATTCACAGGCCTTTTTCTTGTTGCCGACATAAACACTAGAAGCAGGATCCTGCCCCACTTGGATAACAGCAAGCGTAACCGTGATGCCATCCTTTTTAAGCTTTGCAGCCTCCTCCTTCACTTCCTCCTTAATCTGAGCCGAAATTTTCTTACCATCAATGATTTCTGCCATACTGCCTCCTTTAGAATAACGGTGCGAAAAGTTTTAGGATCGCCTGGATCAGCACTTTTTGCAGCACCGGTTTTAACATATCCTGCGTGATGGGGATACTCCTTGCAATCGTTTCAAGCGCGTCCTGCTTCACATCCATAACCGAGCTTGTCCGGTAAAGGAAGACCCCACACTCAAAATGAAGATACAGGCTGCGGTAGTCAAGGTTAACCGTCCCCACCGTAGCCACACGGTCATCACAGTCAAAACATTTCTCGTGGATAAAAACCGGATCATACGCGTAGATTTTTTCGCCGTCATCCATAAGC
>CAMWUU010000357.1 GCA_947177515.1 uncultured Lachnospiraceae bacterium | reverse complement strand
TTGTAGGACCGACTGGTGCGGGAAAGAGCACGATTGTCAATCTTCTCTCGCGTTTTTACAATGTCAATTCCGGGCGTGTCCTGATTGATGATGTAGATATCGCAGGGGTGACCCTGCACTCGCTCCGCTCGCAGATGGGAATTATGTTACAGGACAGTTTTATTTTCAGCGGGACGATTGAGGACAATATCCGCTACGGGAAACTGGATGCGACCACTGAGGAGATTCGCGAGGCGAGCCGCATTGTGTGTGCGGATAGTTTTATTGAGGCGATGAAGGACGGATACCAAACGGAGGTTAAGGAACGCGGTTCCTTGCTTTCACAGGGGCAGAGGCAGCTTATCAGCTTTGCCCGCACACTGCTTTCCGACCCGGCGATCTTGGTGCTTGATGAGGCAACTTCAAGTATAGACGTACAGACAGAGAAAGCGCTGCAGCAGGGATTGAATGCAATGTTAAAGGGACGCACGTCGTTTATTATCGCGCACCGGCTCTCAACAATCAAGAACTGTGATAAGATTATGTATATCTCGGACGGCGGAATTAAAGAATGCGGGACACATGCGGAACTGATGGCGCAGAAGGGGGCATATTTTAAGCTGTATACTGCGCAGATGAAGGAGCTTGGCGGAAATGTAAAAGGAGCGTGAAATTTTCACAGAAGGAAGCGGGGGAAATACTCCTTAGATATACGGTTCTTTTGACCCTTTTTGAAGGAACGGCACAGCCATAAGGTTGTGCCGTTTTTTTTGTGAATCTATCTGCATGGATGCGGGAAATAGATCTTTTGGGTTACCAATTTAGAAGAAAGAAGAATAAAGGGATCTGGGTATATTTTTGATTCTTGACTCTGCCGTTGGGAAAGCGTTTATACTATGATCACATAAAACAACAGGAGGTAAATAGTATGGATGGTCTTGTAAAAATTCGTGACATGACGACCCGGTATGACCTGTCAGCCCGCACGCTACGCTATTATGAGGATATGGGGTTAATCCAAAGTATCCGCGGCGAAGATTATGCATATCGGATGTATGATGAGGCAAATGTTAAACGGCTGGAGCAAATTTTAATTTTGCGCAAGCTAAATATCAGTATTAAGGATATCAAGCGGATCTTTCAAACATCCGGTTCGGAAACAGTTTTGGAAGTACTGGGAAAAAAGGTGGAGGGTATTGATGAAGAGATTTCCCTTTTGCATGAGTTGCGGGAAATTGTTTTGAAATTTATACGCCAGATTGAATCCGCTGATTTTGGAAGGGAAGCAGATGTAAAACTTCTTTATGAAAAAGCAAGGGAGGTCAAAATTCAGATCGTGCATGCGGATTATGATGGGAATCCGGCGGCGGTCAACAGGCTGCTGACCGTCACGGAAAAACTAGATGCCAAAGTACCGGATATTATGATTGTCAGGATACCAAAATTCCGCGCGGTAACATCGGGGCTTTAGCCATTTGAGGAGCTTTTTGGAGGGGAGTTTGAGCCGTGGCAGGAAGCCCACAACCATTTTTTCAAACCGGTTATTTTTGATGCGCCTGATTTTTTGTGTGAAAAGGATGGGAAGGCCGAATGGATCTGGGCGATCAAGGAGGAAGTAACAAATGCGGATACAACCCCCTATGAAGTGATTGAATATCAAGGCGGTCTGTACGCAGTTTCCGTCAGTATGGATGGCGATGGCGAAAGTCATGATAAAGTGAGAAGCAAAGTGGAGAAATGGCTGGAAAACACAAATTTTGTTATTGACAAAGAAAGAGGATTGATGGGGCATATGGTTTATGTTGACGAGGAGATAAAAGAGGGGCTTTCTTATGATCAAATGATTCTTTATGCGCCAGTGAAATTAAAAAAGTAGTAGGGCGGCAGAAGTTTAGGGACTGTAATGATGGACTGCCATATAAAAGTTTTACTGGTAAGTTGAATTGTGTGAAAGAAGTATCCAGTAGTTTTGCAGGCTGCAAAGTAGGACGGGGCGGATCGGAAAGGGAAAGAAACTTTATGAATTCCAAATCATATGAGTACGAAACAGTAATATGTGAAGCGGATACAAAGGGAGGTGCATATGTTGCCTTTCCCTACGATATCCGTAAGGAGTTTAAAAAAGGACGCGTGAAAGTACATGTGACTTTTGATGGGATACCTTACAATGGCAGCATAGTCAATATGGGGGTAAAAAACGCGGACGGAAGTATCTGTTATATTATCGGGATCAAAAAGGAAATCCGCGCAAAAATCTATAAGAAACCTGGAGATAGGGTTTTGGTCACAGTTTTGGAGCGTGAATAAATTGTTACTATTGGCAATTTGTTGTAAATTTTGGGAAAATTATCAACTTTTTTCTTGCAATTTTACTAATGATTTGATATAATATCTCCATACTTAACTAAAACGGTTTCGCTATCGTGTACGCAAAAAATTAATCTTTCTGTAAAATTATGGAAGATATAATGGGTCATACATGTACAGATGCAAAGAAATGCAATGTATTTATGTGTTACCAAAGACCAGTATTGCGTGTTAGATGGCATACTGTGAGGGGATACTGGCTCGATGGCGGCACGGTTTTGGAATCTGAGAAAGATGGAGGTGCAGTAATGATTATTGGTGACAATTTGCCTAACATTCCATGGCAGGAGCGCCTGGCTGGGAGCAGGGAGGTCGTGTGGCGTTACAGCAGGAATCCGATTGTCAAGAGGGATCAGATCCCGGGATCCAACAGTATTTTTAACAGTGCGGTTATCGCAAAGGACGGTCATTTTGTAGGTATTTTCCGCAGCGACAATACGGCGATGGAACAGCATCTGTTCCTTGCAAAAAGCAGTGATGCGATTCATTGGGATATTGAGCCATCCCCTCTGCCGCTGTATGGAAAAGACGGCAGCCAGGTTGGTGTGGCTTGTGGTTATGATCCGCGTGTCTGCTGTATCGATAAGCGTTATTATGTGACCTGGTGCAACAGCTACCATGGACCGACGATTGGGATAGCCTACTCCGATGATTTTGAGAAATTCTATCAGCTTGAGAATGCTTTCCTGCCATTTAATCGTAATGGTGTGCTTTTCCCACGCAAAATCCATGGGAAATACATGATGCTTTCCAGACCGTCCGATAATGGGCATACACCATTTGGCGATATGTTCTTAAGCCAGAGTCCGGATATGGAACACTGGGGATACCACCGCTTTGTAATGCAGGCGCAGGGATGGGCATGGACGAAGATTGGCGCAGGACCAATCCCGATTGAAACGGATGAGGGATGGCTTTTGATTTTCCATGGAGTCGGGACGACCTGCAATGGCATGATTTACAGTATGGGTGCCGCAATACTTGATATTGACGAGCCATGGAAAGTAAAATATCGCTGTAAACCGTATATTTTCCATCCGACGGAGTTGTATGAATGTGTCGGTGATGTGCCGAATGTAACGTTCCCGTGCGCAACCCTGCAGGATGCAAAAACAGGGCGTATTGCGATTTACTATGGTGCGGCGGACACCGTGGTTGGGCTGGCGTTTGCTAAAGTGGACGAATTGATCCAGTATATCAAGGATAATGCGATGTGATTTTGGATATTGGCTTTTAATTCTTTAAAAACCGGCTCCTAGCAGGATGGGGGAGCCGGTTTTTGACTGTCGGGAAGGGGGAGCAGCCCTAAAAATTGATTGACACTAAAAAATTTTTAGAGTAAAATAAAGAAAGAAATTGAGAGTATTTTATGGAATAATTAACAAAAAATAGAAGTTTTGACGGCTATTAGTTATGAAAGGTTGAAGTTTGTATACGATCAAGAAGGGGCAGATACCGTCAATTCTTTTAGAAGGATCCC
>CAMWUU010000356.1 GCA_947177515.1 uncultured Lachnospiraceae bacterium | reverse complement strand
GTCTATCTTCGGGGATATACCGGGGCAATATACACGGGGGAAGGCTGGGAGGAGCTTCCTGTGGCGGCAGCGGATGAATATGCTGCCCTTGTTGAAGAATATGGAATGGCATCGCAGGAACAGGGTTACCGGATGATGGATATGGTTTATTCTGGAACGGGTCCCATACTGATGGACTTTTATTCCATGGGGGAAGGACCGCTGGTTTCCCGCGGGAATATGACGGTGGAATATGTTACCGCAAACAGGCGCTATGTCTATGCACCCTACTATATGGATCCTTTGGAGTATGATGAATTCCAATATGAGCAGGACGGACATTTCTTTAGCACGGTACGCAGGAAGGAATATGAATACAGCTTTCTGATTCCTAGCTTAGGATTTTTGCGCCGTTTTGGCGAGGTGACGGAGAGAAACATAAACTCAAAAAAAAAGATTATAGACTGGGAAACAAACCTTGAAAGCGCACAATATCGGCAGTTCTCGGCAGCTTACCGGGAGTATGTGTATCAGAATTACACACAGGTTAAAGAGGAGCATGAGGCGTTGAAAGAACTGCTTCCTAATGCGGCCTTAGCCACGGTGGACGGGAAAATACAGGCGGTGCTAAATTATCTTTCAAAGTATGAGTATACACTTTCGCCAGGTACAATGCCGCCGGATGCAGATTTTGTAAATTATTTCCTTTTTGAAAATAAGAAGGGCTACTGTGTGCATTTTGCTTCTTCGGCGGTGTTGATGCTGCGGAGTTTGGGGGTTCCGGCACGGTATGCGGAAGGGTACATTATTACGCAGGGGGATATTAATCATGCCGAAACAATCTCGGCGCAGACCCTAGCCGAGCGCTGGGAAATGAAGGCAAGGGTTGGGGAATACGAGCTTGGCAGGAAAGCGCCCAACATACGTATTGTAATGCAAAAGCGCGTTGAAGTCCGGGATTATGCTGCCCATGCGTGGGTGGAAGTCTATCTGGAAAATTTGGGATGGGTTCCATTGGAGGTAACATGCGGATATACGGAGGATGATGGGTCGGGGGGCAGACCGGAGGAAATCTTTGCCGAAGTGGAAAGTCTGACAGAGCCGACTAAAATCCCAGAAAAAAAGGCTACTCCGACTCCGCTGCCAACCGATACGCCAATCCCAACCAGCACGCCGGTACCAACCAAAGAAATCATACCAACCGGGGAGGCCAGGATTACCAAACAGCCTGGGGTAACAAAAGAGCCATCCAATACCCCGCAGGGGGGAGGGGATACCCCCGCACCAACGGTCTGGGTATTGCCAAAGGAAGACAGTAAGGATCAATCCACGGCAAATTCCGCCTGGTTCGTCCGGTTCCTGTCCGTAGTAAAGCCGTTTGCTGTGGTGTTTTTAGTGCTGCTTCTAACAGGGCTTATGTTCTTTGCGCGCTATCGTATTGTCTGGCACACGCGCCAAAGGCGCGAGAGAAAAAAGCAGGTACTCTGGTATTATGCCCAGATGGAACGCATCCTGCGCCGCAGGGGAGTAGTAAGCGTGCCGGGGGAAGGTTATGAGGACTTTGCAAAAAGGGTGGCTAATCAGGGTACCCCCGCATCAAAGGAGTTTGCAGCCTGCCAGAAGATGGCACTGTACGCGGGCTTTGGCAGGGGGCATATCTCCGGGGAACAGGCGGAGTTTGTTGTTTCCAGTTATGGAAAAATGAAACAGGAATTGTTCGGTGAATGTGGGTCAATCCGGAAATATTATCTGAAATTTATAAAACTTTATTAATAGTGGTTTATTTTTCAGATTATTTATGGTAAAATGGTGGAAATAAAAAGAATTCAAGGAGGGTTAGCTATGGATAAAGTGATTACGATCAGCAGGCAGTATGGAAGCGGTGGCAGGGAGATCGGTGCAAAGCTGGCGGAAAAATTTTCCATCCCGTTTTATGACAATGAGCTGATTACAAGGGCGGCAAAAGAGAGCGGTTTTGCGGAGGCAGCTTTTGAGAATGCGGAGAGCAAGGCATCGAACAGCCTCTTATACTCAATTGCAATGGGGATGAATTCCTACGGCAACCAGGAACTTGGCTTTTCGCACCTGTCCTTAGACGACCGGATCTATCTTGCACAGTCCGATGTGATCCGCAAGGTGGCGGCGGAAGGTCCTTGTGTGATTGTAGGGCGCTGCGCGGACTATATCTTAAAGGACATGGACAATGTTGTTAACGTTTTTATCTGGGCGGACATTGATTTCCGCATTGAGCGTGCCATCCGCATCGACGGTCTTTCGCCGAACAAGGCAGAAGAAAATATCCTAAAAATCGACAAAAGACGGGCAAATTATTATAATTATCATGCGAGTGAGAAATGGGGCAGGGCGGAGAACTACCATCTTGCGGTAAAAAGCAGTTACGGCGGGATCGACCATGCGGTAGCATGTATCAAGGCCTATATTGAAGGCAGCGGGGAATAACGCATGAAGTGGAAGGATAAGATTAATAAAAGATACATGCGCATGGCGGTCTTTTTTGCGGTGCTGATCTTAATCTACAAAGTAATTGAGCAGTTGGCCGACCATGCGCCGGAGATTTTCACATCAGTGATGTCAGGGTTAAATTGGCTGCTTAAGGTGGCGAAGCCGATTATCTTTGGGTTCGCCATGGCCTATATCTTAAAGCCACTCAATGATTTTTTTACCAACCGTTATTCAAAAGTAAAATTTTTGAATAAGCGCAGCCGTCTGCTCGGTGTGATGACGGTGCTGCTGCTGATTATCCTTGTGATTACGGCGATAGCCTCAGCGATTGTCTACAATGTTACACACCAGCTTCAATTTGCGAACATGGATGAAACCTTTAAGGCGCTTACCTCGATTGCTAACAGCCTGACGAGCTTTTACGAATCCTTATTGGCAAAGCTTAACAGCCTTGATATCGGTTCGGAACAGCTTACCAATTCGGTCGGTGAAATTTCCGGGGCGGTTATCGGGTTTGTACAGAGCCTGGCAAATGGGGTGGTCGGTTCGTTTTCGGATATCGCAGGCTATGTTACAACCCTGATGTTTGGGTTGATTATCGGGATCTATTTTATGATTGACGGGCAGCATATGACATCATATTTTTCCGAGGTGGCGGACGCGGTGTTTTCGGAGCGCACGAACATGAGGATCAGACATTTTTTAAACGATGTGGATGAAGTGTTCTCAGGTTATATCCGCGGGCAGTTGATGGATGTGGCGTTTATGATTGTGGCGACAAGCGCGGCAATGATGCTGACAGGCATCAGCCTGGCACCGATTATCGGGCTTCTTACAGGGCTTGCAAACCTTGTGCCCTATTTAGGACCGTTTGTTGGCTACGCCAGTATTATCCTGATATCCATTGTGGAAGGCAAATATCAGGTAATGATCGCCTCCATTATTGCCCTTCTTATTATACAGGCATTGGACGGCAATATAATTGAGGCAAAGTTTATTGGCAAAAGCATTAAGGTTCACCCGCTTCTTGTCGTGATTTTCCTGATTTTCGGCAATGCGATCGGGGGACTCTGGGGCATGCTCTTAGCCGTCCCGGTTGGAGCGTATTTCCAGAAGATGTTTACAAATTACGTTGAGAAAAGAAAGAACGCGAAGAAACTTGAGCGTGCAAAAAGGGATTCGGTTGTGGACGGGACGGATCAGGAAGCGGAATATGTGGATGGATCGCCTGTGTGAACGGGAAGGAGAGAGTCCGGTTTTAGTGGATGCCGGGGTAAAGCTTAAAAAAGTTTTATCCTGGCATTCTTTATTTGTCAATAGTTTAATCCTGGCACGTTTGCATGTGCAATGTCTAAAACTTGAAGACGGCGGGGATCAGGAATCAATTATTGGACATGGAGCGCGGTTATAGTAATAAAGCGTTTTTAGG
>CAMWUU010000355.1 GCA_947177515.1 uncultured Lachnospiraceae bacterium | reverse complement strand
TGGTACTATTATGATTATCTCACACCAGGAAAGGATTTTAAATATTGCGGATGAGATTATAGTGGTGGTGGAAGGAAGGGTGGCGCAATCGGGCACAAGGGAGGAGATTCTCCCGGGACTTTTGGGAACTACGGCGGTTGGCTGCCAATTTACAAAAGCATAGGGTTGCACGGCGTATATTGATAGAAAGAGGTTAGAGTATGGATCAGATACAGATGGAGCTTTTAAAGCAGGTGGCAGACCTGCATGAGGTGCCGCAGGGTGCCTATAATTTCCGCGTCAATGGCAAGGGAGAGGCGCGCAATACAACGGAACATATTGATATTGTGACGAAGACGGACAAACAGGGGATTGACATTGTTATAAAGCCCGGGACGAAGAATGAGAGTGTGCATATCCCGGTTGTTTTAAGTCAGAGCGGAATTACCGATTTGGTATATAATGATTTTTATATCGGGGAAGATGCGGATGTGACGATTGTGGCAGGCTGTGGAATTCATAATGGCGGTGATGCGAAATCGCAGCATGATGGGATCCATACCTTTTATGTCGGGAAAAATGCGAAGGTGAAATATATTGAGAAGCATTATGGCAGCGGCGATGGTAAGGGGGAGCGTGTGCTCAATCCACAGACCATTATTAAGCTTTCTAAAGGGAGTTACCTTGAAATGGACACGGTTCAGATTAAGGGTGTGGACTCGACGGTGCGCACAACCCATGCGACACTTGAGGATGGAGCTGTGCTTGTGATTAAGGAAAAGATAATGACACATAAAGCGCAGCAGGCCAAGACGGATTTTACGGTGGATTTAAATGGGGAGGACTGTAAGGCGAACTTGATCTCGCGCTCGGTTGCAAAGGGACATTCCCGCCAGGTTTTCCTGTCAAAAATAAATGGGAACAATAAGTGTATGGGGCATAGTGAGTGCGATGCCATCCTGATGGAGGAAGGTTGTGTAAGCGCGATTCCGGAAATTACTGCAAACCATCTGGATGCGGAGTTAATCCACGAGGCGGCGATTGGCAAGATTGCAGGAGAACAGATTGTTAAGCTGATGACGCTGGGGCTTACCGAAGCGGAGGCGGAGGCACAAATTGTAAATGGTTTCCTGAAATAGAGGAGGGAAAAGATGCATTACACAAAGCAGGATATCATCCATTTTGTGGAGGAGGAGGATGTGGAGTTTATCCGTCTTCAGTTCACTGACATGTTTGGTAATTTTAAAAACATGGCGGTTACGACAAGCCAGCTTGAGAAGGTGCTTGGGAACCAATGTGTGTTTAATGGTTCGGCAATCGGAGGATTTTTGTCAATGCAGGAGCCGGATATCTACCTTTATCCGGATCTTGATACCTTCGAGATTTTCCCGTGGAGGCCGCAGCAGGGAAAGGTGGCGCGTTTTATCTGCGATTTGTACCGGGCGGATGGCACGCCGTTTGAGGGGGATCCGCGCTATATATTAAGGAAGGTTTTGCAGCAGGCGGGGGAGATGGGGTATCGCATAAAGGCGGGACCGGAATGCGAATTTTTCTTGTTTGACCTGGCGCAGGACGGTAATGCAACAACACAGACCAAGGAGAAAGGGGGCTTTTTTGATATTGGACCGGTGGATTCGGGGGAGAATGCGCGCCGGGAGATGGTTATGACCCTGGAGGAGATGGGTTTTGAGATAGAGGCATCCTACCATGCCAATGCACCCGCGCAGCACGAGATTGATTTCCGCCATGCGGGGGCATTGGCCACGGCGGATAATCTGATGACGTTCCGTATGGCGGTGCGCACGATTGCCAGGCGGCATGGGCTACATGCTACTTTTATGCCAAAGCCAAAATCCGGTGTTGAGGGTTCGGGTATGCATCTTAATTTTTCCCTGCATGATCTTGATGGGAAGAACCTTTTAAGTGATACAGCAGCGGAGGATGGCCTAGGCAGGGTTGGAAAATATTTTGTTGCAGGGATATTAGGACATATCAGCGCGATCACAGCAATTACAAACCCACTGGTTAATTCTTATAAGCGCCTTGTACCGGGTTACGGTGCACCGGTCTATATTGCATGGTCAGCAGCGGCAAACCGCACAGCGCTGGTGCGTACCGGTTTAAAAAACGGCAGGGTCAACCGGGTCGAGCTGCGCTGCCCGGATCCTAGTGCAAACCCGTATCTTGCCCTTGCTGTCTGCATTGCTGCAGGACTTGACGGGATCGAAAGGGAAATATTGCCGCCGAAACGTGTGGATGGGAATATATTTGCAATGACCCAGGCTGAGCGGGATAAGCTTGGAATAAGGAACCTGCCGGAGCATCTTGCCTGTGCACTGGATGCCCTAGAGCAGGATGGGCTTTTGCGCAAGGTGCTGGGAACGGGGCTTATGGACAATTATCTGGCGGCAAAACGTGCGGAGTGGAAAGATTACCGTATGAGTGTTTCGGCCTGGGAGGTCAGCCAGTACCTTGACCGTTTTTAAAAAGGTTTTGGGTGGGGCAGATTGCCTTTGTGTGCAGGAAGCAGGCAGAAACGGAGGTGGGATTTGATGTTTGGCATTATCATTATATTTCCAAGGATGGAGGATGCAAACAATATGAAGTCCCTGTTCATCCGCAACGGGTTTGAAGTCCATGCGGTCTGCACCACGGGCGCACAGGCTATCAGTGTTGCAAATGAGCTTGATGGCGGTATTGTGGTCTGCGGTTACCGTATGCCTGATATGCACTGTGTGGAGATCAACCGCTATCTGCCAAAGGGATTTGAGATGCTGTTAATCGCATCGGCGGCGCGGATTGCAGAATTGGACGGGAGCGGCATCCTGTCGGTATCCATGCCGTTAAAAACGAAGGATCTTTTGGATACCCTAAAGATTATGACGCACCGTTACATACAAAAAAAACGCAGGGAGCGACAAAAACCGAAAGTTCGCGGTGAGAAGGAGCGCGCGGTAATCGAGGAGGCGAAACTGATCCTGATGCAGCGCAACCATATGACGGAGGAGGAGGCGCACCGCTATCTCCAGAAAAACAGTATGGACAGCGGTGTGAATCTGCTTGAGATGGCGCAGATGGTGATCGACATGTTGTAGGAGGGCAGGAATGAAGTTTACAAAGATGCAGGGCTGTGGGAATGATTATGTGTATATCAATTGTTTTGAGGAGAAGGTCGGGGATGCATCCGCGCTGGCAAGAAAAGTCAGTGACCGGCATTTTGGGATCGGGGCGGATGGGCTGATTTTGATAAAACCGTCCGAGCTTACAGATTTTACTATGGAAATGTATAATGCGGATGGTTCCCGCGGGGAAATGTGCGGCAATGCGATCCGCTGTGTTGGGAAATATGTGTTTGACCATGGGATGACAAAGAAAAAGGAACTGTCCATTGAAACATTGGCTGGAACAAAATATCTGAATCTTTCTGTAAGGGAAGGAAAGGTATATGAAGTTACGGTTGATATGGGTGTACCAGTCTTTGTACCGGAGGAGATCCCAGTAGTGGCGGACGGGAACCGAGTGGTTGACATACCAGTTATAGCCGGTGGGAGGGAGTATCGAATCACAGCAGTTTCCATGGGGAACCCGCATGCTGTGGTTTTTGTGGAGGATACAAAG
This sequence comes from uncultured Lachnospiraceae bacterium, assembly GCA_947177515.1. Taxonomy (GTDB): domain Bacteria; phylum Bacillota; class Clostridia; order Lachnospirales; family Lachnospiraceae; genus RGIG4057. Next base: position 275 of record CAMWUU010000355.1, on the reverse strand, counting down.
AATTTTCCTGTTGGGGAGGTTGGACCGCTTTTCGAGTGTCATGAAAGATTTCCGCAGCGGGTGAATACGGAGTTTGTCCAGATACTTGACCGTGGGAATATAAATATGCGTGTCTGGGAGCGGGGATCGGGTGAAACCTGGGCCTGCGGTACGGGGGCGTGTGCAAGTGCGGTGGCCTCTGTTTTAAATGGGTATACCGGGGAGGAAGTGACTGTGCATATGTTGGGCGGCGATTTGCGCATCCATTATGATAAGCAGGGTGGACATGTCCATAT
>CAMWUU010000354.1 GCA_947177515.1 uncultured Lachnospiraceae bacterium | reverse complement strand
AGGGAAAACAGCAATATACTGGTAGTGACCCATGCCTTTGCCATAAAGACAATATTCCACTTATTTGCGCCGGAGCAGTTAAGCATGGTAGGGGAAGTAAAAAATGCAGCAGTTTCCCGGCTTATTTTTGATGGAGGGGTTTTTTCATTGGAACCGGATTTACTATTATAAAACTTTTCCTAAATCAGTCAGGGAATATTCCAATTTTGATGTTCTTGACAGATGTAGCAGGAGATAAAGTTATATTGTTCTAGTTTGTGGGGTAGCCTGGTAGGGTACTATGTGATATTACCGAGCCTCTTTTGCTTTCCTTAAACTTTTGCACGTTAGATTCTGCAATGTATCATAGTATTGTTATTTTTTCTGTTCATACCCACATCATGTAAAAATATCAATAAATCTTATTAATTAATAAGATTTAACCGATATATAAAGTGGTGGTATAATACGAAGGGAAAGCAAGGATATGGCAAAATAAGAAATTTAAAAAAGGATACAGAAGGAAGGAGGTGGATGGCATGAATATTAATCCTGTGATTGATAATAGTTATAACCGTACAAATATAATATCAAGACAGAATGCATTCGACAGATACAAAGAAACATATAAGTCAGCTTCTAAAAGGATGGATTCATTAGAAATATCATCAGAAGCGTATGAGTTATGGAATTATGATGAAAAGATAAGTGCCACATCAGGAAAAGATACCCTGGGTATTACCAGAGGAGAGAAAGAAAATACTTTTGTGATTCATTTTTCAGATTCTGCCATGGTTAGAAGGGCGATTTCAAGAGGGTACATCACGGTTAACGGCGTGGATATCGTGTTATCAGAGGAAGTAAAAAAGCGACTAGATAATGTAAATAAACAGGCACAGGCTGATAGGGAAAAAGCGTACAACGAATATATTATGCAGCATGAGTTAGCAGTTGCAAAACAGCAGGGTGAAGCATGGAGTAAGGCTTACAAAGTCATGTCTGAGGCATTGGAAATAGCAGCAAAAATTTCAAAAGGCGGTAAAGTATCGAGCCAGGAAGCAAAGAAACTACTAGAAACGGCTCCGGATTTGTATGCAATGGCAATGGCTTCGGCCGCCATATCTGAAAATAGGGCAAAAGAAAGCATCAAAAGGGAAGAATTGGAAAATGTATCAAATGGAACCGTACAGGGTGTTTGTTGGTCGGATTTTGAATGGAAATCATATGAAACACAGATGACTGTGTCGATGGAAGGGCTGTCAGTAATAGAAAATGTTGTAGAGGGGGAAATCCGTATAAGTTAAGATTGGTGGTATTCATAATGCAGCATATCTAACCAATAAGACACAGGTGGTTAAGCTTTCCTCGTTTCTGTAAGATCGGGGAAGCGGGGCAATGAACCGGGCGGGGTGACCAGTGGAATAAAAAAGCCATTCATAGGAGAATGGCTTTTTTATCTGATGTGTAAGTATCCGGTTTAGAAAATCAGAAGATTGAATGGTACCTGCTCTCCACCAAAGGTTTGGAAGGGTGCGTTCAGCACAGAATCCAGCATTCCTTCATCGCGCAGGCTAAAAGAACCTCCGGATACCCAAAGCTAGGAGAAATTCAACCTAATCTTTCAAAAATCTATGGGCAGGGGTGGCTTCTTTCTTTTACCATTCCGCTTAAAAACTCCAACAGCTTGGATACATCAATGGGCTTTGCAATATGGCCATTCATACCAGCATCTAGTGCAGCTTTTTTATCTTCATCAAAAGCGTTGGCTGTCATAGCAATGATCGGGATGTCGGAAATATTCGGATTGTTTAGCGCCCGAATCTGTTTTGTTGCTTCATAACCGTCCATAACTGGCATCTGGATATCCATCAAAATCAGATCATACTGGCCGGGCTTTGATTCCCTCATCCGCTCTACCGCAGCAAGGCCGTCATCCACAACATCCACTGCAAAGCCGACTTGCTGAAGAATCTCCACGGCAATCTCCTGATTCAGTTCATTATCCTCCACTAAAAGGATATTCTTTCCATTAAAGGAAACTGTATCCTGTGATGCTTCTCCCAAATTTTTATCGGTAAACGGCGATTCCAGAATCTCTTTGAGTTCCGATAAAAAGATTGGTTTGGAACAAAAAGCTGTGACACCCGCTTTTCTTGCCTCTTCTTCAATATCCGACCAGTCATAGGCTGTTAAAATGATAATAGGGGTATTTTCCCCGATAAGCCCTCGAATCCGCCGTACCACCTCAACGCCATTCATATCCGGCATAAGCCAGTCGATGATATACACATCATACATATTGTTCTGTTCTGCGGCAAGCTTTACACGAAGTATTGCCTCCTTGCCGGATGTGGTCCAGTCCGGGTGCATGCCGATATCGGCCAACATCTTAGTTACACTAGAGCAGGTATTAAAATCATCATCTACTACAAGTGCCCTTAGTCCCTGTAGTTCAGGAATCGTTTCCTTTCTTACCGAATCGGAACAGGTTTTAAACTGCAGCGAAACTGAAAATGTGGTTCCCCTTCCAACCTCACTGTCCACAGAAATGGTACCGCCCATCATATCCACTATGTTCTTTGTAATCGCCATGCCAAGCCCGGTTCCCTGTATTCCGCTAACCGTACTTGTTCTCTCGCGTTCAAAGGGGTCAAAAACATGTTTTAAAAACTCAGGACTCATTCCGATTCCTGTATCTTTTACTTGAAATTCATAAGCCGCATAGCCCTCCTGTGCATTTCTCTTCTGCAAAATCCGGACACTTATCATCCCGCCCGGTTTTGTGAATTTCATAGCGTTGCTTAATAAATTCAGTAAAATTTGATTTAACCTGAGTTTGTCGCACAAAATATGTTCGTTTACCACGTCCACTGTATCAATATAAAAATCCAACCGCTTTGACATGATATCCGCCTGGACAATGGTCTTTAGGTCATGCAGAATCTCCGGAAGGGAGCTTTCTTTTTCCTCGATTTTTACCTTTCCGCTTTCAATACGGCTCATATCCAGTACATCATTGATCAGGCTTAGCAGATGATTACTGGAGGTGACAATCTTTGTCAGATAGTCCTGTACCTGTTCCTTATTATCGATATGCGCGGCGGCAAGTGATGTAAAGCCTATAATGGCGTTCATGGGAGTCCGGATATCATGGGACATATTGTTAAGAAATGTGGTTTTTGCGCGGTTGGCATGTTGTGCTGCGGCCAGTGCATCCTGAAGATCCGCCCTCTGCGCTTCTAGCTGCGCCTCCATCTTCTTCTTATCATCAATGTCGATAAAAAATCCTACAAAGGTGACCGGGGAGCCATCTTCCCTCCTAGATAGCCGGCCAGCCGCATGAAACCATCTCCATCCCGCATTTTTGGTAAGAAGACGGTATTCCACATCATAGGTTTTCTGTCCGGTATAATCCCTTACTGTATCCCAATATTCCTTCATCACATACTCTTTATCCTCTTCGTGCAGCAGGTTCGACCAGGAATCCAATTTGTTTGGAAAATCCGCTTCGCCCTCATATCCCAACATCTTTCGGAACACATCGGTCCAAATACAGGAAATAATCTCTCCACTTTCGTTAAACTCCATACTCCAAGGACCGGAACCAAGAGCTGCCTGAATATTTTCCATTGCGGCTTGTTCCCGTTCAATTTGGGCAAGCGCGGCCATAAGCCGATCCTTGTCCGCCTTTTCCTGATTAAGAATAGCCCTTTCGTTTCTTCTATACCGATAAATCAAGATTACAAATACCAGAAACATCACAATAACCACAACAGCCGCTTGAATCAGGAAACTGTGAAGAACCTCTGGGGATTCTTCTATTCCCACTATGATTGCAACAATAAGAAGAAGAAACGCCTCTAACGCAATTCCGACACCTATAATAAAAATCCCATCCTGTTTA
>CAMWUU010000353.1 GCA_947177515.1 uncultured Lachnospiraceae bacterium | reverse complement strand
ATACTTAACATTTAGGTAGATGAAACGTTGAAAAACCAAGGTATAAAATATACTTTTTTTGTGCAAAATTATGTTCGATGGAAATATTTGGAGGCATCACCTGTACGGAACTAACAAAAAAACATGGAACTTATTGACAGTTTTATATCCTCTGATATAATACATCACAGGATTGAGGAAGAACCGTCCAGGGCATCGGGACATGGAGTATTTTAGAATCTTGTTTGATTGAAGAGGCTTTTAGAAAAGAGAGGGATTTATATGCCGGAATTGCAAACGTTTCTCCAAAAGAAAAAGGATCAAAATACTGGGGTGGAAGATCAGCGCTATAATATAAGAAAATGTCGTAAAAAAACGGCAATGCTTAGTATGGCGGCGGTTGGGGTTATTCCATTTCTTGCCCCGCCGCTTGGAGCGGATTCTTCTGTTTATGCGTTGGCTGCGGTGGCGGACAGTATTGACGGGCTGTATGATGAAGATGGTGGACTGGTGCATGATGTGCTGGTTGCGGCGATGCTTGCGGAGAATGAGGAGGCTAAGGGGGCTGCGGTGGCACTTGGCGGAAATGAAACCTACAAAGAGGCGGCAAGGCATGCGCTGGAGGAATGGAAGGTAACCGCTGGAAGCGTTCTGGGGGATGCATTCCCAGGTTTGGGGGATGGGCTGCATCTGCTGGGGCTTGGTGAGGAAGACAACTTGTCCGAGGATGATGTGGTGACAGAACATGCCAAGGAGAACAACCGGGGATCTGAGGATACAGACCAGGAGGCCATAAAGGCATCCGTCCCTGCAAGTGGGACAAGCACGGCGGCTTCCATTCCTATTGGTGGGGCGGGTGCAAGGGTATCTGCAGCGATAAGTGGGACGGGTACGAAAGCAACAGCCGCTATAGGTACAACGGGTACGAAAGCATCCGCTGCTACGGGTACAACAGGAACTAAGGTATCTGGGGCTACGGGTGAAACGGCAACCAAAGCATCCGTGACAAAGGGTGAAACGGTAAACAAGACTTCTGCTGCAGAGGAAAAGCCTGCGGAGAGGGAGGTTGTAAAGGCGGATGTGCAATCAGGGGACAAGTCAGTCCAGGCAGCAGAAGCGGCCTTTATAAAGGGGGTTGACCAGAGTAGTATCCCGGCTGCCCTTACCCTGGAATATAATGCAGGATATGCGGCGCTAAAGCTTTCTGCGGAGCAGCTTACCGTGCTTGAAACGATTGTGGAAGCGGAAGCGGGGGATGAGGATGCTTATGGTAAAATCCTTGTTGCAAATGTTGTGTTAAACCGTGTACTTGATGAGGAGTTTCCGGATACGGTGAAAGGAGTGGTGTTCCAGAACAACGGAAAGACGTATCAGTTTTCACCGGTGCGAAGTGGTGGGCGGTATTATACTGTGAAGGTTTCAAAGCATACGAAGGCTGCTGTTGCGAGAGCGCTTTCGGGTGAGGACTATTCGAATGGCGCGCTGTATTTCTTTGCCAGGAGGTATACATCATCAAAAAAGGCAAATTGGTTTGACACTTCCTTGAGAAAAATTGTAGAGTATGGGTGTCATGAGTTTTTTGGAAATAAATAGGAAAAAGGGGTCTTGCAGGCGATGCAGACCTCTTTTTTCTGATAGGGGGACACTTTGTTTTTTGGGAATTCCAGACTTGCAATACGGAAGCTTTTCAAGTATAATGGCTTCAACAATAAGGGGCGGGGTACTGCTTCTTCTTAATATATTGGAGGGTTATTATGGAGATGATTTATCAGAGTACAAGAAATGCGGGGGAGCAGGCGACTGCCTCCGAGGCAATTTTGAAAGGGCTGGCATCGGATGGGGGATTGTTTGTGCCAACTAAAATTCCTGTTTTTTCTGTGCCGTTTGCTAGGATGGCCGAAATGGATTACCGTGAGGTGGCATTTGAGGTCATGAAGCTGTTTTTAACGGATTTTACCGAGGAGGAGCTAAAGCATTGTATACAGAATGCCTACGATGAGAAATTTGATATGCCGGAGATTGCGCCGTTACAGGAAGCGGACGGTGTTTATTATCTGGAATTGTTTCATGGGGCAACGATTGCGTTTAAGGATATGGCGCTTTCCATCCTGCCGCATCTGCTTACTACCGCAGCGAAGAAAAACCATGTGAAAGAGGAGATTGTGATCCTGACTGCGACATCCGGTGATACCGGGAAGGCGGCGCTTGCGGGTTTTGCGGATGTGCCGGGGACACGTATTATTGTATTTTATCCGAAGGATGGTGTCAGCCCGATCCAGGAAATGCAGATGGTAACACAGCGTGGTGCGAATACGGCAGTGGTTGGTATCCGCGGCAATTTCGACGATGCCCAAAACGGTGTAAAAGCAATGTTTAATAATAAGGAACTAGCGATGGCTATGAAGGAAAAGGGGTTTTGTTTTTCTTCAGCGAATTCGATTAATATCGGTCGTTTAGTTCCGCAGATTGTCTACTATGTTTATGCATATACAAGGCTTCTTGCGGCGGGTAAGTTGCAGGAGGGCGAACGCTTGAATGTGGTGGTACCGACCGGTAATTTTGGGAATATCCTTGCTGCTTATTATGCAAAGTGTGCGGGACTCCCACTCGGAAAGCTGATTTGTGCGTCGAATGATAATAGGGTATTGTATGATTTCTTCCAGAGTGGCACTTATGACAAAAACCGCGAGTTTATTCTTACAACATCGCCTTCAATGGATATTTTGATTTCAAGCAACCTAGAACGTCTGATTTATCGGATTGCAGGGGATGACGCAGAGAGGAATTCGCAGTTAATGCGGGCGCTTTCAAAGGATGGGGTGTATACCATTACGGATGGGATGCGTGAAAAGCTCGGTGATTTTTATGGAGGGTTTGCAACAACGGCGCAGACTGCCCAAACCATTAAGGCGCTGTATGAAAAGACAGGCTATGTTATTGATACACATACGGCTGTTGCTACAAGTGTGTACCATAAGTACCAGGAAGAAACAGGGGATGGTTTGGCAACAGTGATTGCCTCCACGGCCAGCCCCTACAAGTTTACCAGAAGTGTTATGACGGCAATTGATCCAAAATATGATAAGATGGACGATTTTGAACTAGTGGACGAACTGGCAAGGATTTCAGGTACAAAGGTGCCACGGGCGATCGAAGAGCTCCGCAGTGCGCAAGTTGTGCATAAATTGGTCTGTGACAAAGACCGGATGCAGGAAACAGTGGAGGATATTTTGGGGATGTAATGTTAAAAGCCAGTGATAAATGACAGGAATCTTTAAAAGTAATTTTTTAGTGGGTATATTTAGAAGGAACGGGTGCATAACGGCTGGGCAGACGGCGGATGTACCCGTTTCTTCTATATATAATATATACGAATGGTTCCAGATTCCATATCCAATCTTCCATGTTCTGTGAGTTTGGCAGACATACTTTTTCGTACCTTAATAATTTCGTAAGAAATTAATCTAAAAATGACAACACGGTGCCATAAGTTTGACACACAGGATTTGTATTATGTCATCAGTCAAGAGCGAGAAATCAAATTTCCGAGCAGAAAGGCGATGTTCATGCGTGTCACATCCAAGTCATTGATGAACGAAGCTTTTTGGGGCGGGAGGTATCTCCTCAGTTGACAAAGATATGATCTTCCAGGGCGGAAGATTGTACCGGCAGACCTCGCAAAGCGTATCGCACAATTCGGGTAAGTGCCAGTTTTATGCTCTAGGGTGCTAGACATAAAAAAGTGACAATTTCTATCGAAAAGGGCTTGACCTTTGCAGAGAATGTTGATATAATCAAATCGTTATTGGAATGATTATATCTGCGGATACTTTTGCTTTTCTAAAAAGTGAGGTTAATGTATTATTACACCGCCGACCCGAAAGTATCCACAAATATAATACCAAAT
>CAMWUU010000352.1 GCA_947177515.1 uncultured Lachnospiraceae bacterium | reverse complement strand
GAGCTGGAGCGCTGCGGCAGGGCGCAGCAGATGATCCTGCCGTATCTGGAAGACATAAGATATCAGCAGGAGAGTCGGGGGGGATTTGTGCCTCCTGACCGGAAAGTGGAGCCGGCAAAACCCATGCCGCTTGAAGAGAAGGCCAAGTTTGTGCAACATATAAGAAATTGCAAACAATGCCATGATGAACTGGAATTTTATCTGATTGTTTATGTTACAACTGACATGTTGGACGATTCGGATATCCCAAACGATTATAAAGAGGCGGTAAACCGGCTTCTGGGAGAAACGGAATGGGAGATTGCGCGCGCGCAGCAGAAGGCGCGCACGGGGCGCTTCCGGCTGATTGCGATCCTGCTTATGCTTGCGCTCGCCCTAAGTTTGAGTGTTGGGCGCTCGGCGGTGGAACCGGAGCCGGAAGAGATAACAGTGCGCACAAAAGGATTTTACTTAGGGGAACTGGGGCTTCCAAAGGAGATTGATTTTGTGGACAATGCTATTGCCACATATCATGACCGTGCGGGTGACTTTGTGTTCAGCCAGCGCCTGCGCAGGGCGCAGGTGGAGGAACTCTGGCGTTTTGATGTGGAACTGATGCGCGCCATGTATCCGGGAGGTGAAATAACTTACACCCTGCCGACCAGTTTCCTTCTTCTTGAAGGTTCCTATGCAAAAAGACTAGAAGCGGGGAAGCGCCCGGAAATCATGTACCAGGGGCGGATGACATTAAGGGCGTTTCCTAAAACAAAGCGGGAAGATGCGCCGGGGGATGAATAATGAAGTTAGGCCACTGTTGCCGTTATGGAGGTTAGGATGAAAGATTTTTTGCTTGTAATAGATGGTTCAAGTCTTCTCACAACACAGTTTTTTGGGAATTTGCCGCGCGAAATCGTTTTCGCTAAAACAATGGAGGAGAAGGAGGTTTTTTTCCCACGTATTATGCAGACCTCAAAAGGGGTGTATACCAATGCGGTTTACGGGTTTATGCGTGTGCTCCTGAAAATATTGAAGGAGCAAAATCCAACTTATCTTGCAGTTGCATGGGATTTGAGCCGCAATACATTCCGGCGGGAGATTTACCCGGAATATAAAGGCAACCGCGGGGAAACCTTGGTGCCGCTTAGGGAGCAGTTTGTTCTTTGCCAGCAGTTGTTGACAAAGATGAATGTCCGGCAGTTTATGGATGAGCGTTATGAGGCGGACGATTTTACAGGTACGCTTGTAACGATGTTTGAAAAAGAAGTTCCGGTTCGGATTATGACAAAAGACCGGGATTATTTGCAGCTTGTATCAGAAAATACGGAGCTTTGGATGATTCATCCGACTGCTAAAAAGACGGAGGAGCTGTACGAGAAATATAATATGCGGCAGAGGGAATGCCGTGTGCCGGATCGGACATTTCCATTTACGCCGGAGTTAGTCGAAAAGGAGTTTGGTGTAAAGCCGGAATCAGTGAATTCGCTAAAAGGACTTGAGGGCGACCCATCGGATAATATTAAGGGAGTACCGGGTATTGGCGGGGTAACGGCGGCGGCACTGATCCATGAGTACGGCTCGGTGGAACATCTTTATGAGGTGTTGAATGCAATGGATGAGAAGGGGCAGAAAGCGCTTGCACAGGACTGGAAGACACGTCTTGGCATTAAGCGCTCCCCTCTTGGTCCCCTGCTTAAGAAGAGTGATACGGAGCTGGTTGGGGAGCGCGCTGCCATGCTTTCAAAAACTCTTGCAACCATTAAGAGGGATATCCCAATAGATATTACCCTGGAGCAGTTGCGCGTGGCAATTGACAAAGAAGTGGCAATGAAGGAATTTGCTGCCCTTGAGTTCCGCTCCCTCAAATTTGAGGAGCTGGAAGAGGAGGGGGATTTTGTACCAGCAGGGGAGAATCCCTTTGATGGTGACGGGTTTGAATCAGTGGGCAGTTCGCCATTTGGAAATGGAGGCTTTGCGGGGGGAAGAGAAAATTCCAAGAATTTTCTGGACTATTTTGACCAGTTAATGAATCCGCCGGTTGTGGGGGAAGAAGAAGCAGAGGCAACAGGCGCTGGAAAAGACCTAGCAGGCAGCAAAAGGGATGTGGGCAGAAAAGATACAGCCGATGTGGGGCAGCAGGAAAAATCAAAGCAGCCAACGCAGGTGACTTTCCCACCGTATTCTGAACCTGCGGAATTTATCCATGTTGATACCCTGCCGGAAGAACTGTATTTTGGGGATAAACTTGCTTTTGCTACATTTTCGGATGGTGCAGAACTTCTGTGTGTGGCGCTGCAGGCCGATGCGCAGAAAATCTATATTGCATCACCTAGGGCGGATGAGTTTGCCGCATACTTGAAAAAAGCTGTGGAGCAGGGCGTGCGCCTAGTTACGCTTGGACTGAAGGAACAGCTTGGTGCCCTAAAGGCTGAAAAGATCAGGGAAACTGCCCTTTTAGGGGGACTGCTTGACATAAAGCTTTTGGCCTACCTGAAAAATCCGCTTGCCGGTGCGTATTCTTACAGCGATCTTGCCACAGAATATTTCGGGATTTCCCTAGCGCCTTACAAGGAGATTTTTAAGAAGGTTACACCGAAGGAAGCAATGTTTTTCCAGCAGTCCATGGTGGAAAAGTATTTGATGTTTGGCTGTAATATGGCTTTCCTTCTTGCGGACGGCCTGCTTTCCTTTATTACAGCAAGAAACAATACCATGCTCTATTTTGAACTGGAACTTCCGCTTATCTTTACACTTTTTTCCATGCAGGAGCGGGGCATCCTTGTTGCAAAAGAAGAACTTTCGGATTATGCCGCACAGCTTGGCGCAAGAATTAAGGTGCTTGAGGAAGAGATTTATGCCGATGCGGGGGAGCACTTTAATATAAATTCCACAAAGCAGCTCGGTGTGATTTTGTTTGAAAAGCTGGGACTTTCGGGCGGAAAGAAGACAAAGACCGGATATTCGACGGCTGCGGATGTGTTGGAGCGTCTTGGGGACAGCCATCCGATTATCGGCAGGCTGCTTGAGTACAGGCAGCTTTCGAAACTGAAATCAACGTATGCGGATGGCCTGGTGCCATATATTGCAGCAGATGGGAGGATACACAGCACTTTCCACCAGACGATTACGGCAACCGGGCGTATTAGCAGCACCGACCCAAACCTTCAGAATATCCCGATCCGCATGGAAGCGGGCAGGCTGCTGCGCAAGGTTTTTATCCCGGCGGACGGGTTCGTGTTTTTGGATGCGGATTACTCGCAGATTGAGCTGCGTGTCCTGGCGCATATGTCGGGGGATGCCCAGTTAATCGCCGCATACAACACGGCGCAGGACATTCACCGTATCACGGCTTCCCAGGTGTTCCACACTCCTTTTGAGGAGGTGACAAAAGAGCAGCGCAGCCGTGCAAAAGCAGTGAATTTTGGGATTGTGTACGGCATTAGCTCCTTCGGGCTTGGACAGGGTTTAAATATTTCCCGGCACGAAGCAGAAGAGTATATTGAAAAATATTTTGCTACTTACCCGGGTGTGCGCCAGTTTGTGGACGGCCTGGTTAAGGATGCAAGGGAGGATGGGGAGTCCCGGACCCTGTTTGGCCGTATCCGTCCTCTTCCAGATATTTCCAGCTCCAATCATGCAAAGCGGGCAGAACAGGAGCGTATCGCAATGAATTCGCCGATCCAGGGAACGGCAGCGGATATTATGAAGATTGCAATGCTGCGCGTGGATCGCAGGCTGACGGAATCCGGCCTGAAATCGCGGCTGCTTTTGCAGATCCACGATGAACTTTTAGTGGAAACTGCGGTGGATGAGGTGGAACAGGTGAGAAAAATCCTTACAGAGGAAATGGCGGGGGCCGCAAAGCTTTTTGTACCGCTTGAGGTCGATGCGAAGCAGGGAAAGAACTGGCTTGAGG
>CAMWUU010000351.1 GCA_947177515.1 uncultured Lachnospiraceae bacterium | reverse complement strand
GCATACATCTGATACATATACGACTGGGAAATCCCATATCCCGCCCTCTTGTTTTTAAGCTTTTTCCATTTCGTATCAAGAATCACCGTCCTCCCCCCCCGCATCAAAACAAGATACGGCCGCAGAGAAAACTGCCGCTTGGGTTCCACAAACAGGGAATACCGATTATCCTGGCAAAGAACCTCCCATCCCCTGGCACAAAACACCCTCTTTATCTGCTGGGCTACATAGCTCTCATAAACAGATTCCATCGGGAAAAGAATCGCCTTAGCCGGAACAGAACCGGAAAAAACAGTTAATCCCCGGTTCATTAAAAAAACCCCCGACCATTTCATCAGGTTCCCATAATCCTTTGTACTTCTGTTTTTCACCACCCGCGAAAAATCTTTTTCATAGTTTTTTGATGCCTCCACCATGCGAAATGGGATAAGAAGCCTTCTGATCTCCCGTGCATTTTCTGCATTTCGCGTTAATTTTTGCAATTTTAGAAGGGTTGCTTTCACAAGGCGGTTCTCCGGCCTGTTTTGGTCAAATTCATCACACAGGACATAAAAACGTTCCTGATGCGCCAGATTAATACTAATCTGCTGTTTTACCAGAAGTTTCCCCCTTAATATCAAAAGATTTTCTTCCCGTGCAACATAATCGGATGGGACTCCCTTTGTAATAAGCCTGCCTACTTCCTTCAGATACATATTAATAAAAAGTTCGTACAGATTCATCCGATCCGCTTTTACAGAAGCATCCAAAAACTCCCTGCCCGGAAAATCCTTTATACTAGAAAGCATACGGAGGAACACCTTCTTTGTTTTCGCACTGTCCTTCCCCTCGTCTACCCCAAAAGATATTTTGGGCAAAATCTGCAACTGAAAACCGCTTTTTAGCTGAATTAACCCAACATAATTTTTGACCAAAACCACATCGCCAACCCCACGCCGGTATCCAATTTCCATAAAATCAAGGGCATCCGCCCCTTCTACAAAAAACTCATGAAGGAAAGCAATCAGCTCACAAAACTCCTTTTCTTCCAGATACCTATATTGGACACTCTCCCTGTAATCTGGATTGCAAGTTATTTTGTCAAACTCTTTTACCTCAAATAATCTACCCATTCTTATCACGACTGCCAGCCAGGGCTTCCCTTTCCCACAAAGTTGATTTCGTTTGAAAGTGATTTTCTTTCAAACTTCTTCCCGTGCATATTACAGGCCTGCCTGTGATACTGCCTTAATAAAGAGTTTGAAAATGATTTTCTTTCAAACTTCTTCCCCACACCTACATTATTTCTTTATAACTGTCAAGAATACCAAACGCTGGTTTATTTACGGAGTAGACCTTTCCGGAAAGATCAATCAGTTCCCCCGCATTCCCCTTAAAAATATTTCCCGAAAAAACCGTATCATCGCGGATAAACTTAAATTCCGGGCGGCTCTTGGCATTGTCCCCCAGCACAAGCTGTATCTTCTCATAATCCTCATAAAAATACTCCTGCAAAAGCGGGAGGATGGAGGTTTCAAAAATGGATTGTAATTTTTCCAATGTGGCATTTTCCCCGCTAAGCCCCGTAAAAAAAGCATGTCCAATGGTATGTTCCCGGTCATATAAATACGTTAACCGTCTGTTTATCGTTTCAAGCATGGCTGCCACATCAAGATCCTTAACCCGATCCGCCTTTAACTGTTTAAGAACCTGCGGCTGAGGCATCATCTCTATAAAATGGAAACGCCTTCGCAGTGCCGTATCCATCAGGGCAACCGAGCGGTCAGCTGTATTCATGGTCCCGATCAGGCAGACATTGTTTGGGACACTGAATTCTTCCCCTGAATAAGGCAATATTGCAGAAACCGCGCCGGGTTCCCCAGCTCTTTTTGAACTTTCAATCAGTGTAATCAGCTCTCCGAAAATCTTTGAAATATTACCACGGTTGATCTCATCAATAATAAATACATAGGGAATAGAGGCATCCCCTCCAAAAGCATATTTCCCATCTCCATCCCCCGCTGCCCGCGCGCAGAACTTCTTAAATATCCCCGGTTCCACCGTATACAAAAGGCTGTTCTTCCCCCGGTCAACCACCGGTTTTATCCCCTCAATAAATTCTTCATAACCATACGAGGGATGAAATGTAGTAAACACAATCCGCCCCTGACTTTTTAACTCGCGGTAGCGTTTCATAACCATATCATAATCCGTTAGTTCCAAAAGAGATTTCCCGTCACAAACTGCAACCGCATAGACTGCGGACATATAAGTTTTTCCTGTGCCGGGTGGACCGTACAGAATCATGTTTTTATATGCTTCCCACTCCGATACCTCCCTTTTTGCAGGAGCCGGGATATCTTTTAAAATTTACGTTCCATGTTCCGTAAAAAATGGGTCATCCTCCCACGCAAAGGGTTGCTCCGCCCCCGCCACATGGTTATAAACTGTAGGATATATATTTTTCACAAAATCAAACAATTCCCCCACCGTTATGGTATCCTTATCTATTTCCAGCCGGTTCTTTCTCAAAAGCCCCTCCGGGTAGGTTTTTCCCGCAAACTCATCCATCATTGTAATGCGCCGCACAGAGCGGTCTTTCTCATTATCCCCGCGTAAATACCGGTTCACACATTTTTCCTGATCTGCACAGCACCAAAAAGAACATCTCGCCCTGTCCACATAGCCATCCGCATAGCGGGTGGCAAGTTTCGTAATCTCTGTCTGCCTAAAATACAGATCATCACGCGTCGCTATTTTATCCTCCCTGTAACTTTTTAATGTCAATATGGCCGCTGCAATCCAGATGGCATCGTCCACCGGGTATTTTTGACCTGATGCTTTTTCTGCTCCCGATAGATTTCCATCCCCTATGTATGGTTTCTCCAAATATATCACCTCTGTCCGATTGTATGTCATATTGGAAAGCAATCCTTATTTACGCAAAGTATATTTCATAGCGGACAATCTGTCAATATTTTTTCAGGGGAACTTACTTTTCCTGCTCCTTTAACCACCCAATAAAGCTAAGTGCCTGTTCCTGCTGTTTTTTGTCAAGGCGCTTTAGTTTTGCTGCCAACTGCCCCGAAAGTTCCCCCTGCTGCACCCGATCCGCCCCAAGGAGCACCTCGTCCGGTGTCATATGCAAAACATCCGCTATCTGCATTAGCACGTCAATGGAAGGGATGGAACGCCCCGCTCAATGTTTCCCCATTTTTAAAATTTTCATCTTTGAAACCCGCATAAAATCAGTACTTTTCATAAAAGAAATAATCACAACTAACAATTCCCCACTCGTTTCGTATTTATGGGATTTTGCAGAAAGCAGACTGGAAAAAAGTTTCCTCTCCCTGTATCACAATTGGTAGTTTTACAGAAAAACAAATTACTTCACCATCACAAAAATTTTATCCCGCAAATGCCTTGTACGAGTACAGTAATACTTAACTTTATTTTAGAACCCGCTCATTGTTATTAAGTATCTCTTATGTTATAATATAAGCACAACTTAAAGGAGGCTGCAATGGGATATTCAATAGTAAGCGAACAAATATTAAAATTCAGAAAAGAAAAGGGACTTACACAGAAAGAACTTGGCGAGGCAATCGGAGTTAGCAGTTCCGCCGTGTCACAATGGGAGAATGGCGGTATGCCGGATATTTCCCTGCTACCCGCATTATCCGACATATTGGGCGTGACAGTTGACGCACTTTTCGGCAGAACCGGGACACGGCGGGAGGACATCGAGGAAACAGTTGGGAAATATATTGCCTCACTGCCAGAAGAAAAACGGATCGGGCGGCTTATTTCCCTAATGCGCAGCGCGGCACTTACTGGCTGTGATGACCAAGTGGCAGATATTGTGGACTTTGACAGCCGCGATAATGAAATGATCTATATTACTAAAGATGGATTTGTCACA
>CAMWUU010000350.1 GCA_947177515.1 uncultured Lachnospiraceae bacterium | reverse complement strand
CAAACAAGACCTGTCTTTTACAGGCCGGTTTCCTGCCGTATTATTTTTTGCGATTTTCTGCTGATGCACCGGAAAAAAGAAGAATACCGCTTCTGATCGTGCCGTTTCTGTGTGGCGGTTACCCGCCGTTTTGCCGGCACATAACATGTTCAGACCCACGGGGGAGTCCCCGCCGAATTTTCGAACACTCCCCACCTCGTCAACCTGCCGGGCAGGTACATGGCGCTAATTTTATCCGGAAAATCTGCTGCATGGAACCATAAAATAACCGGTGCGCACTGCTTATTTTGTGGCAGGAAATCCTGTGAAACTTTCCGGAAGACATTTCTGTCAGAGATATCTTAACATAAGAGGGGGTAAAAATCAAGTTAAAATGGAGATCCCCATTTTCATTTTATGCATTTTGCAAAAAAGGGTTCCTTCAAAAAAGGGATGGCTTTGGGACAAAAAATAAAGAAAAAGGGTAAAAACGGCACCACCCCCTTTTCAAGTGGGGGAGGTTGTGGTAGAATTAGAAATATGAGGGACTTAAAATCCAAAAGACGGAGGGTATGGCAATGTATACAGTTGGCTTAAAAAAGCTGGTAGAGAAGATGGAACTTGAAAATTGCACGCCGGAAATCGACCTGACCGGTATTAAGATTTCCCAGGCGGAGATCAACCGCCCGGCATTGCAGTTAACAGGGTTTTTCGACTATTTTGACTCGGAGCGTATCCAGATTATCGGGAATGTGGAACATGCGTTTATACAGAAGATGGAGAAGGATCACGGTATCGATATTATGCGCAAGCTTATGAGTTTTAAAATGCCTTGTATCGTGTTCTGCCGCAATATTGATGTTCCAAAGGAGTTTTGCCAGCTCGGTGTGGAATACGGCGTGCCGATCCTGCGCACCGTCAAGTCCACTTCCTCGTTTATGGCGGAGGTGATCCGCTGGCTCTGTGTGGAACTTGCTCCGCGTATCTCCATCCACGGCGTGCTAGTAGATGTATATGGGGAAGGGATCCTGATTATGGGCGAGAGTGGCATCGGGAAAAGCGAGGCTGCGCTTGAACTTTTAAAGAGGGGTCATCGTCTTGTGACGGACGATGTGGTGGAGATTAAGAAAGTCAGCGATGATACTTTGGTGGGTACGGCACCGGATATCACCAGGCATTTTATCGAATTGCGGGGCATCGGCATTGTTGATGTAAAGACGCTTTTTGGCGTGGAAAGCGTTAAAAATACACAGTCCATCGACCTGGTAATCAATTTGGAGGAGTGGGATAAAGAAAAAGAATATGACCGTCTGGGGCTTGAGGAACAGTATACGGAGTTCCTTGGCAATAAGGTGGTCTGCCATAATATCCCGATCCGCCCGGGACGCAACCTTGCAATTATCTGCGAAACGGCGGCGGTTAACTTCCGTCAGAAGAAGATGGGCTATAACGCAGCGCAGGAACTGTATAAGCGCGTTACAAGCAATCTGATGAAAAACAGTGGTGGCGGGGAGGGAGAATAGTATGAAGAAATATGTATTTGGAATTGATATCGGCGGGACTACCATTAAGTGCGGTCTTTTCACAAAGGAGGGGGAACTGCTTGAAAAGTGGGAGATTGCAACGCGGCGCGAGGAAAAGGGGGCACATATCCTTGGCGATGTGGCGGCGGCCATCCTTGAAAAATGTGCGCAGCGGGATATTAAGAAAGAAGAAGTGGGCGGTATTGGCCTTGGCATCCCGGGACCGGTGAGGGAGGATGGCACGGTATTAAAATGCGCAAACCTTGGCTGGGATATTACCCCGGCAACAAAGATTATGCAGGAAATGACCAAAATCCCAGTAAAGGCGGGAAACGACGCGAATGTGGCGGCACTTGGGGAAATGTGGAAAGGCGGCGGCAGGGGATATGAGGATGTGATTATGGTAACGCTCGGTACGGGCGTGGGCGGTGGTGTGATCCTAGGCGGCAGGATGGTCGCGGGCAGCAACGGTGCGGGCGGCGAGATCGGCCATATGATTGTAAACAGTGAGGAGGAAGATACCTGTGGCTGCGGCGGACACGGGCATCTTGAGCAGTATGCCTCGGCAACCGGGATTGTGCGTATGGCGAAGAAGCGGCTTGAAAAAGATGATTCCCCGACAAAGCTGCGCCAGTACGGGGAACTGAGTGCAAAGAATATTTTTGATTGTGCAAAAGAGGGGGATGGCATGGCGTGTTTATTGGTGGATGAACTTGGGCGCTATCTGGCACTAGCGCTGTCCCATGTGGCGGCGACGGTGGATCAGCAGGTTTTTGTGATTGGCGGCGGGGTTTCGCGCGCGGGTGAAATTTTACTTGATGCAGTGCGCAGGCATTATAATGAGAACATCCTCTTTGCCTTGCAGGGAAAGGAATTTTGCCTTGCCGAACTTGGAAACGATGCGGGAATTTACGGAAGCGCGCGTCTGGCAGCGGAATTGTAGCACCATAAAACTGTCGGAACGCCCGCAGAAAAAATGTGGGAATCACAGCACAATATACAAAAATCAAAATCTTCGGATGAAATAATGGTTATTTGCATAAAATTATGATATAGTATAAAGGTTGCATAAAGAACGTGTGCCGCCCATCTAGGTGAGTTTTTTTTACGGGCGGCATGCGGGGAAATCTTACAGAAACGGCGGGAAATGCAGTGGAGCAGGATTTTTATGGAAAACTGGTTGCGATTGTAAACGAAGACCGGATACAAAGAAAGGAGCTGCTTGGCTGCCATACGACATTTCGGATTGGCGGTCCGGCAGACTATTTTGTTTGTGTAAAAGAGGAGGAGCTTGCACCGGTTATCGCGCTTTGCAAAAGGGAGGGGATGCCCTGTTTTTTGATCGGCAACGGAAGCAATCTGCTTGTATCAGATACGGGCTATCGGGGAACCGTTATAAAACTTTGCCAGACGAAAGCCTTCTCTTTTGAGGATCAGGGGGAATGCTTAGTGGCACATGTAGGTGCGGGCGTTGCCCTTGCGGCTTTTGCGAGGGAGGTGGCTGCCCGTGGCGGGGCAGGTTTTGCCTTTGCGGCGGGAATCCCGGGCAGTGTCGGCGGAGCTATCTATATGAATGCGGGTGCTTATGGGGGGGAGATTGCAGATTTTTTTGTGGGTGCGAGGGTGCTTTTAGCCAGCGGGGAGATTGCTGCCATAAAGAAAGAGGAACTTCGTTTTTCTTACCGTTCCAGTATTTTACAGCAGAGGGAACTCTATGTGCTTTCCGCCGATTTTTGTTTTCCAAAAGGGGAGGCGCGTGCGGAACAGGGACGGATTGAAGAATTAGCTGCGCTGCGCCGGGAAAAACAGCCGTTGGAATTTCCAAGTGCGGGCAGTACTTTTAAGCGCCCGGCGGGTTTATTTGCGGGAAAGCTGATTATGGAAGCAGGACTTGCCGGATGCAGGGTGGGCGGCGCAAAAGTTGCTGAAAAACATTGTGGTTTTGTAGTGAATGACGGGAATGCGACAGCGGCTGATGTGGCCGCGTTAATTGCGCGGGTGCAGGATACTGTCTGGCAGAAACATGGTGTACGGCTCGAACCGGAAATACAGTTTTTGGGCAGGTTTGCATAAGCCTGTGAAAAGAGGGTTGTAAATCGGTTTTAAAAGGGGATTGGAAGCCTGTCTGTTTTAAGGGAGGCTAAAGACCTGCTTTTAAAGGGGATTGGATGGAGAATGAGAGTGAAATGAGATTTGTTGTCGTGACAGGTATGTCGGGAGCGGGCAAGAGTTCCGCACTAAAGATGCTGGAAGATGCGGGATATTTCTGCGTGGATAATCTGCCGATTCCGCTGATCCCGACTTTTGCAAGGCTGACAGTGCGGGAAAGCCCCAATATTACAAAAATCGCGCTTGGCATGGATATTCGCAGTGGGCAGGCGTTGGCGGGGGCGGAACAGGTTTT
>CAMWUU010000349.1 GCA_947177515.1 uncultured Lachnospiraceae bacterium | reverse complement strand
GGGTGTTTTTACCCCTTTCATGCAGATATTATCCTTGACAGCAACAGGCACTCCCGCGAGCGGCGAGGTATATTCCCCCCGGCGAATGCCCTCCTGCACCCTTTCGGCACGGGCAAGCGCTTCCTCCTCCAATAGGGTAATGTAACAGTGATAATCCTTTTCCCGCTCCCTGATCACATCAAGCTGCGCGCCCACCGCCTCCTTTACCGAAACCTCCCCCTTCTGTATTTTTTCTCCAAGTTCAAGAGCCGTTAATTTTGTAATATCCATAAGTCTTGCCTTCCTTTAGATTTCTTCTTCGTCCATACTGCCGCTTTTTCCTTCCTCCTGCCCCACCGTCTTTGGCACCGCAAACTTCCCCTCCTTGCAATGCGGTGCATTTGCGAGCAGTGCCTCCGCTTCTTCCCCATTTGTCACCACATCATCGCGGAACACATTTTTAAGCGGGAATACATGGGACATTGGCATAACTTCCTTTGTATCCACTGCATTCATCGTATCCATATACCCAAGAATTCTTGAAAGATCTTCCTTTGCCCTTTCCCTTGCACGCCCATCAAGCGCAAGCTTTGCAAGCGCCTCCACATACGCAACCATCTCGTCTGAAATTTCCATATATATTGCTCCTTCCCATGGTTCCACGAAAAAAAGCCCCGGAATCCGGAGTCGCGCAAAAATGTACAACATCCAAAATCCTGGGGCGAAAATATCCTTAAAGCATAATCAATTCCCTGCCGCATTGTGCCGCAAAAACCATATCCTTAAAATCTCCTGAAACGCTCATAGCGCTCCTGTACAATCTGGGTCGGCGTTTTGCGGTGATAGACACGCAAAAACTCCAGGATTCCTTCACGCAGTTGCCCTGCCACAAGTTCCATATTGTCACGGTTTAATACATTAGGCTCCTCTTCCTCATCCTCGGTATCCTCCTGCTTTGTATCATCCCCGTCTGCGGTCAACGCCCCATTTTCCAACATGGTTCCCCATCCGTCCGCTGCAAAACCATCCGGCTCCTCTTCTTTTTGTGGAAGGGACTCGCCGAAAACGCGCTCCACAATATGCAGTTCCTTTAAATCCTCCGCAGTGATTTTCATTACCCCCGCCGCCTCGTTAGCACGTTTTCCGTCCTTCCATAAAATCGACGCGAACCCTTCCGGGGAAAGGATGGAATAAGTCGCATTCTCAAGCATCCAGACCTCATTGGCCACCGCGAGTGCAAGTGCGCCACCGCTTCCGCCCTCCCCGATAAAAATCGAAAGCACCGGCACTTTAAGCGCGGACATCTCATAGAGATTGCGTGCAATTGCCTCACCCTGTCCACGCTCCTCCGCCTCTATGCCGCAGAATGCCCCCGGCGTATCAACAAAACAAATAATGGGACGGCCAAATTTTTCCGCCTGTTTCATCAGGCGCAGCGCCTTGCGGTAACCATCCGGGTAAGGCATCCCGAAATTGCGCTTCTGGTTCTGCTTTAGGGTGCGCCCTTTTTGCTCCCCGATCACGGTTACCATAATCCCCTCAATCCGCGCGATCCCGCCCACGATTGCCCCATCGTCCCGACAGACGCGATCTCCATGCAGCTCCATAAAACGGTCGAAAATACCGCTGATATAATCAATGCTTGTCGGGCGTTCGCTGCTCCTAGCGCGCTTCACCCGCTCCCATGCCGTCAATTCTTCCATGATTCCCTCCAAAGCGTCCTAATCGATCTCCACCTTCTCCTGCGGGGGAACCGGCGCGGCAAATGTGCGCACCAACGATGGCTTCTCCCCGCCGCTTCCCTCAATCAAAAACGAAAGTGTTTTCTTCATCCGCTCGCGCTTCACAATCTTATCCACAAATCCGTGTTCAAGTAAAAATTCCGAGCGCTGGAAACCCTCCGGAAGCTTCTGCCCAATGGTCTGTTCGATCACGCGCGGCCCCGCAAAGCCGATTAACGCCCCAGGTTCTGCTAATATCGTATCCCCAAGCATCGCAAAACTTGCCACCACGCCTCCGGTGGTCGGGTCGGTTAAAACGGACACATAGTAAAGCCCCGCATCCGAATGGCGCTTTAAGGCACCAGCCGTCTTTGCCATCTGCATCAGCGACACAATCCCCTCCTGCATCCTCGCCCCGCCCGAACTGCAAAAAATTACGATGGGAAGGCGTTCCCTTGTGGCGCGCTCTATCATTCTGGTCAGCTTTTCCCCTACAATCTCGCCCATGCTCCCCATCATAAAGGACGCTGCCATCACGCCGATGGCGACTGGCATCCCATCAATACGCACTGCACCGGTTAACACCGCCTCGTCAATCCCCGTCACCTGGCGCATATGCTCTAACTTCTCAAGGTACCCTGGAAATTTGAGCGGGTCGGAAACAGGCAATCCCATATCCCATTCAATGAAACTGCCTTTATCCGCTACCATGCTGATGCGTGCACGGGGCGGCACACGGAAATAGGCCTGACAGTTGGGACAGGTATGGTAGTTTGTTACCACATCTTCCGAGCAGATAATCTCCCCGCATTTCTCACATTTCTGGAACAGACCATCCGGCACCTGCGGCTCCGCAAATGCATCCGCCATAAAATCGCCCTTTTTGCTTTTCTCGCCCAACGAACTCATACCTCCTGTCCCGCTTTATTATTTTCCTGTTTCTTTCTTTGTTCCAGAAGTTCTTCCACAAACCCCGTATCGATTTCCCCGGAAACAAAGTCCGGCTCCCCAAGTAATTCCCACTGGAACTGTTGATTGGTTTCAATCCCGTCAATCACCAGTTCCGTAAGGACACCCCGCATTTTGGCAATTGCCTCGGCACGGTCCATACCAAGTGTCATAACTTTCGCCGCCAGCGAGTCGTACTCGGATGGCATCACATACCCAGCCACAAGCGCCGTATCAATACGCACACCATTGCCACCCGGCAGATGCAAACGACCAATCTTTCCCGGCGAAGGCATAAATCCGCGCGCCGGGCATTCCGCATTAATACGGCACTCAAGTGCGTGCCCTCGCAACACAATATCTTCCTGTGAAAAGCGCAGCCGTTCACCCGAAGCAATCCGAAGCTGTTCCTTTACTAGGTCAAGCCCTGTCACAAGTTCCGTTATCCCATGCTCCACCTGGATGCGCGTGTTCATCTCTATAAAATAATAATTTTTGTCCTGATCCAGTATAAATTCAATTGTCCCCGCATTGTGGTAACCCGCAGCCCTAGCCGCACGGACTGCCACCTCACCCATCTCACGCCGCAGTCTTTCATCTAGCGCCGCGGAAGGGGATTCTTCCACCATCTTCTGGTGCCTGCGCTGTACGGAGCAGTCCCGCTCCCCAAGGTGCACCACATTCCCATAGTTGTCCGCCAAAATCTGGAACTCAATATGTCTTGCATGCTCAATATACTTCTCGATGTACATGGAATCATCACCGAACGCGTTTTTTGCCTCGGTGCTGGCCGTTTCAAACAAGTGGATAAAATCACCCGGGTCGCGGACAATGCGCATGCCTTTCCCTCCGCCTCCCGCACTGGCTTTGATAATGACCGGGTAACCAAATGTATCCGCCAGTTGCTTGCCAAACTCCGCGTCAAATACCGGCTCCGACGTTCCCGGGACAACGGGAACCCCCGCAGCAGCCACTGTGTTGCGCGCTTCGGATTTATCCCCCATACTCTCAATAACATCCCCGTCAGGCCCAACAAAAGTGATATTACATTTTCGACAAAGATTCGCAAATTTCGGATTTTCTGACAGGAAACCAAAACCCGGATGAACCGCATCCGCCCCGGATGCTATCGTCGCGCACAAAATACGCTCCGTTTTCAGATAGCTCTCCCTCGCCGGTGCCTCACCGATACAGACCGATTCGTCCGCCAGTTTTACATGCAGTGCATCTTTATCCGCGCGGGAATAGACCGCAACCGTTGCAATCCCCAGT
>CAMWUU010000348.1 GCA_947177515.1 uncultured Lachnospiraceae bacterium | reverse complement strand
TGGTTATAGTGACCGGGGGTAATTCCGGCGTTGGCGCAGCGGCGGCAAAACTTTTGGCGGCGGAGGGCGCGAAGGTTGTGATTACGGCAAGGCGCGCGGCGGCGCTTGAGGCTGTTGCAAAGGAAATCGAGGCGGAGGGTGGTACGGTGCTTGCGGTGCCAACGGATATCTCAAAGCCGGGGGATGCGGAAAATCTTGTGGAAAAGACGATGGAAAAATTTGGAAAAATCGATGTACTGGTTAATAATGCGGGGATCCTGGAGGAGGGATTGAAGCCGATTGACCGTTATACGGACGAGGATTTGGATCGCATCCTGGAAACAAACACGAAGGGGACGATGCGCTGTATGCGCGCAGTTTCCCAGAAGATGCAGCCGGGCGCTTCGATTGTGAATGTGGCTTCGGTTGCCGGGGCGCTTGGCTGCGGCGGGGCAGCTTATGTGGCATCCAAGTCGGCGGTTATTGGTGTGACGCGCCATACGGCGCTGCGTTTCCAGGCGACGGGGATCCGTTGTAATGCAATCTGCCCGGGAACGATTGTGACTCCGATGGTGGCGGATATGAAGGCGGATAAACTTGACCCGGATATGTTTGGCGCGATGGCGACGCACAGCAATCTAAAGACCCAGCCTTGTATGCCGGAGGATGTTGCCAATATTATCCTGTTCTTTGCCAGTGATGAGTCCCGCGCGATTACCGGCCAGGTACTGGTAACGGATTTTGGCAGTATGTTGTAAGACATGCTTTACCAGTTAATTAGTCAAAAATTGCTGCTTACCGTTTTTTTAGGTAGTTATTGTGTTGTTTCTGACTGGGGCAAAGCGTTCTGGCATTCCTGTGGGGGGAGTATTCTGTAACCCATAGATGGGATAATCCGGAATAATTCCCGCCAAACAGGGAACAATGTGGATGTAGATTTTAAGAGTGGATTGGAGAAGGAAAGGGGCAGCAGTCTTCGCCCATGGGCGGGTTGCTGTCCATTTTGGTTTTCCGGAAATGAGGATTGTTATGGATCAGACTGTGATGTATAAGCTGACCTACGGGCTGTTTGTATTGACGGCACGTGAGGGGGAGAAGGACAATGGCTGTATTGTGAATACGGTCAGCCAGGTGACGGTAACGCCGAACCGTATTGTTGTGGCGGTAAATAAGAATAATTATACGCATGATATGATGGTGCGCACCGGGGTATTTAATGTATCTATTTTGTCGGAGAAGTCAAAATTCGATACGTACAAACACTGGGGATTCCAGAGTGGAAAGGATGTGGACAAGGCAGCAGGAATTACGTTTTCCCGCGCAGAAAATGGTGTGATATATCTGGCGGAGGAAACGAACGCTTATTTGTCGGCGAAGGTGGTTTCCACAACGGATCTGGGCACACATACCCTGTTTTTGGCGGATGTGACGGATGGGGCGGTGCTTTCGCAGGATGCTTCGGTGACCTATGCCTACTATCAGGCAAATATTAAGCCTGCTCCAGCGGCGAAGGAGAAAAAGAAGGGTTTTATCTGCACGGTATGCGGGTATATTTATGAGGGGGAAACCCTTCCGGAAGATTATATCTGTCCGCTGTGCAAACATCCTGCTTCAGATTTTGTGCCGCTGTAGAAGGGAACTTGGATGGGAGTTTTACAAAGAAGGAATGTGGAAGCGGGAGCGGCGGCGCAGGAAAAGCGAAGCCGCTCCCATTTTATATTGCTGCCTGTGGTTATGAATTTTTGTGGCGGAGAGTTTTGGGGATTTTCATCAAACTAATGTGGGTGGGAGTGAATGCGAAGAAAACGATAGGGTGTAACAGTTCCTGTTATGGGCAGCACATGAATATATGGGTGGGTTAGGAACTGAAGAGGTATATTTGTATTGTGGCAGACGGAGAATTGTATACACAAAAAATGAAATTTAGAAAAAACTTATAAAAAGTCATTTTGTAAGTGATTTTTTTGGATATACTTTGAAAAAATTTTAATAAAGCTTAAAATATTTTTGGAAACCGGCTTGACAGCCCCAATGTTATCCGCTATAATACGGGGCAATGGCTCGGGAGGATGGCGTACTTGTTATGGATTTGCTGCTTCCCATTTCAGCATTGACAAATAGAAATAAGAATTTATCAAGGAGGTAAACCAATGAAAAGCTTTATGGCAAGCCCTGCAACGATCGAGAGAAAATGGTATGTTGTGGACGCACAGGGACAGACCTTAGGTCGTCTTTGCTCTGAGATTGCAAAAGTTTTAAGAGGTAAGAACAAGCCGATTTATACACCGCATATTGATACCGGTGATTATGTGATCGTTGTGAATGCAGACAAGATTAAGGTGACCGGCAAGAAGATGGATCAGAAGATTTATTACCATCATTCCGATTATGCCGGGGGCATGAAAGAAACCACCTTAAAGGAAATGATGGTAAAGAAGCCGGAGGAAGTAATCAGGCTCGCAGTGAAGGGGATGCTTCCAAAGGGACCGCTTGGCAGGAGCATGATCACGAAATTGCACGTTTACGCTGGCTCTGAGCATAACCATGCAGCTCAGAAGCCGGAAGTATTAACGTTTTAATCGGACTGGAAGGAGGAAATGACATTGGCTAAGGGAAGATATTACGGAACCGGCAGAAGAAAGAGCAGTGTTGCTAGGGTTTACTTAGTACCGGGCAGCGGGAAGATTACGATTAATAAAAGGGATATCGATGATTATTTCGGTCTTGAAACTTTAAAGCTTGTTGTCCGCCAGCCGCTTGTGCTTACGGAGAATACAGATAAGCTTGATGTGCTTGTAAATGTACATGGTGGGGGTTTTACCGGTCAGGCCGGCGCTATCCGCCACGGTATCTCAAGAGCCCTGCTCCAGGCTGACGCGGACTATCGTCCGGCGCTCAAGAAGGCAGGTTTCCTGACTAGGGATCCGAGAATGAAGGAGAGGAAGAAGTACGGCTTGAAAGCAGCAAGGCGTGCACCGCAGTTCTCCAAGAGATAGTTTGGAACAGAATAAGAGATTTAGTAAAACCCTTGAAAGTTCAGTATTTTCAAGGGTTTTCTTTATGCTTGCGTTTTCTGCTCCTTGCTGATAATCGCAAATAGCTTCTTTCTCGTACAAACTTGTACAAACTATACCCAATATCAAACAGTTCTTCGATAATCTGCCTGTTTCGCTTGACTCCCCAACTGATATGCAACGATTTAGCAGATTTTAGCATTGACAAGGTTTGTCTGTTGAGTTCCCTCTTTTGGAGTTCCTCTCTCCAATCAAGAAAATACGTTTGCAAAATGTATGATGATTCCGTGTCCGTCAGTTCTGCAAATTTGTCTAACAGCTTTTCGGGAAGATACTTTGAATGCATGACTTTCTTTATGATTTCCTCAATCTCTTTCAGATTTTCCAAGTCTTTATTTAACACAATACATTCCCTTGGAGAGCCGGGAAGAACTTTTACAGAGGATAGAGCAATGCAGACAGGAATTGATAGAAGCAGGGGAAAACCCGGATCAAGCCTGTAGAGCCACAAAGGGCAGCAGTTTATTACTTTCCTAGCGGTTTACATTAACGGAAATTATTTAAAAGAATATAAGCAAAGGCAGGGCGTTGATGATTCCCTGCCTTGTGCGTTTAACATATTAAAGTGTTAACTTGTATAATGCTAGCTGATTAAGACTTACACCCTCTTTTTCTGCTTCAATGGCTAATCTTTGGTGCAAAGATTTTGGAATCCTTACAACAAACTTACCGCTGTAATTGTTTGGTGTTTCTGGAATTGGTATAGAGAGATGGTTTTCTATTTTTGCTTCAATATATCCTTCCATTGCTTCATTAAGGCTTTCATACAATTCTTCAAGTGTATTACTGGTACTTTGGCATCCGTCAAGTTCCAAAATTCTGCCATAGAAATAGTGTCCGCTTTCATCGTTCATTTCCTGTACTAATCTTGTATAGGGCAATTTCATAT
>CAMWUU010000347.1 GCA_947177515.1 uncultured Lachnospiraceae bacterium | reverse complement strand
CGAACCCGGAAGAGGCAAAGGCAGCACTTGACGAAACCAAGAAATCCCTTACAGATCCTAATGCAGCAGTGTCCGAGGCTGAAAATATCGTAAAGGTATACAAGGTTCTCGCAGACTCTAACAATGCAAGGCGTGAAGTTTTCATTGGCGGTGTTGCATACAAGGATGGCGCGGAAGGGGTTACTCCTTCGATTGAAGTTACCATGTTTAACGAACTGGATGAGAAATCCAAATATGTTGTCCACTACAAAGATCAGGAAAAAACTTTCGAAACACCGGCATATGTTGCCGATCGTCTTGAAATGTTCGGTGTACAAGTTGAAGCCTATGAAGATTATAGTGTCCAGGATGTCAGGTCAATGTTGTATACCGGTAATATCCTAATCGGAAGAAGCTGGGCTGAAAGCTGCAAGAAATATCAGAACTGGCAGAATAGTCTTGCTGTTGAAGATACCAATACCTCTCTGGTTCACAATGAATATCAGTTTGATGCAGGTAATGGCGGCACACCAAAAGTTTGGTTCTATACTACAGATCGCAGCTTCAAGGTTAACTTAAAGGGTAGTTTTGAAGACTGGTCAAATGTTAACTCAAACGGTCAGGCAAAAGTCATTCCGGCAGCAACCACACTTTCTCCAAATGACAGCAGCATCCGTGTTAATAATTTCAGTGCATGGTGTGTTGTACAGGGACAGAAAGCAGATTGGCAGGCCGACTGGAATAACAAGACAATTGCTTCAGAAGACGAAGGTTTCTATCTTTTAGTAAAGGCAAATATTACTGAACTTGGAGATACCAGAGACAGATTTAGCACCAGTTACAATGCAGAGGATGGATTTACTTTTGTATCCTCCAATGACGACAAGTTGGCAGTAAACAAAGAAAGTGGTGAACTCTATCCGCCGAAGGATGCGGTAAATGGGACAGTTGGCATCCATGTTTATTATAAGAATGTCTATGTTGGCACCTGCAATGTTCAAATTTATGCAAAGAGAAGCTTTGCGTCATTGACTGCAAATGCCAGCCTTACCAAGATGAGTTACAGTACGAAACATTCGGATATCAACGAGCCGATTACCTTTACTTTATATCCAAAGGATCAGCTAAATGCAAACTTCAATTCTAGCAAACATGGAAGCATGAACTATGTCATTAAGGTAAATGACAGCCTGAAGCAGTATTTTGATGTTGATGCAAACGGAGAAATGGTAGCGCCTACTGGTTACACATGGGATGGTTATCCTCAGTTTACACTGAAAGTTAAGGAGGGAATCCAGCTTCCGGCAAATATTGTTAATGTACGTGTACAGTGTATTGCAACTTATCATCCATATGATGGTAGCAGGGAGATTGTAAGACAGTATCCAGTAAGCTTCTCCTTAAAGGATACCTCAAATTCTGAATCTACCAACTACAGACTTTCTTCCAGCACTCAGTCAGTTGATATGAAGATCGAAACGAAGAAAGATCAGGATGGTACTACCATTAACAACGTTAACGAGAAAAACGTAGTGATCAGCGCCTTTGGTTATGACAGGGATGGTTACAAAGTTGAAAAACTGGATCTTAGCAGGGATTACAATGTATCCGTTAAATTCGGAAGCAAAGCAGTTGATGCTGATAACATAGGTGTATCTGGAAAAGATGTAATCTTTAAGCCTGTTATTACAACCACGAAGAGATTTGCAACAGTATCAGGTAGCAGTATTGTATTGGAAACTGTCACAAGGAGTGCTATTGAAAAACTTGATGAAGGAAGTTACGTAGTGGCTCTTTATAAGGGTTCCTCCAACAAATCGTTGCACAGCATGCTGGTCAGCCTGAATGATACACAAGCCCGTCCTTCCATGACATGGAAAAAGGATACCAGTGAAGAAGCACTTCCGATTCTGGCAATCCGTGATGTGGTACAGGTAAAATATAACAATGGCAATGTAGATATTTATGTTGGTTATCAGAAGAACCCAGAGGATAGCACCCCTACACTGGCTGATGATTATACATTAACCGGTTGGAGTGGACAGAATATCTATATCTCTAAGGTTCGCTATGCAGTACAGTTCGCAGATGACTGGTATGAGTTCGAGATCCCAGTTAAGAGAACAGTAGTGTACGGTACTAATTATAACTAAAGATCCAATAACCTCCAGGGCTATGCCCCGGAAAGTTTATAGGAATTACCAAAACAAGGGCAGGTGTTAAAACACCTGCCCTTGTTTTAGTCTTATAATCTTATATATCCCCTACACCACAGCCTCTACTATCGTCTTGCCGGAACATGACACTGTCCGCACCCCAACTTCCTTATTTTTGTTAAAGCAGAAGCTGACCAAATACCCTTTTTTTAATCCATAGCCCTCCAGATAATCCGCGAGCTGCTCCTCCCCGTGGCGGTTATACTCGTTCCCATGCCATATTTTTAGTTCGATAATGTACTGCCGTCCATGGTAGTCCACCACAATATCTGTGCGTTTTAGATTCCTCGTTCTCGCTTCAATATAATAATTTCCTGTTCCATTAATAATTGGTTTTAGATACAGTAAAAATAAGCGTCTACCATTTTCTTCCAAAAATTTCACATCATCATCTGCATATACTTCTGTATAATAATCTACAAATTTACGTACTACCATATCCATATCAAGATAACCATCCCGCACAAACTGACTGGTATCACCTGCCTGGTTCCCGCCACCATGCATCAAATCTTCTGATAGAAAATAGTTATAAAGCCTTGTTTCAAAAATCCGGTTTGCAACTTCAACCTGCCCCATTCTTTCCTTAATCAAGCCAAACATGGCAGCAATACGGATCTCGGCATTATCCGGGTTATATGGGTAAACTTGTCCCCGGAACAAAACATCATATAACATAGACTTTAATTCTGGATAATCCGCAAGTTTTTTCAATAAGTCATCAAAAAGCGGGTTTGTTTCAGTTAATATACATTTTACTGCTTCTGTGATCCCCTCCCGTGTCCATATTTTTCCATTCTTATCTACAAGCTGACATATTCTGGATACTAAGAATGGATATCCTCCGGTATAGTCATAAATATATTGCGCAATAACAGGAACCTCCATACCCGTTGCATGATTATTTTCGTAATCCTTAAGCATCCCCGCAATTCCATCCGCATCAAAACTCATATCCAAATCAAAATCGGCAGCAATGTTCCAAGGGCTGTTATAACTATGCGCATCCTCCGGGCGTATATGGCTCCGCAAGTTTTTAATATCATGTACGCCAGCTAGAATAACACTATGGAAAGTCAGTGCCCTCCCCTTTTGCTGTTCGATGTATTTATCACGCAGTAATCCAAGAAATGCTAAGAAGATTTGGTTATTTGCTGCCTTGTCCACTTCATCCACCATCAAAATCACCGGTTTTCCTGCCCGCGCACATAATTGTGTAATTCGTCCGGATAAATCCTGTAGCGGAAGCTGTGCATCCGGTCTTGTTTCAAAAATCTTAGCAAGTTCTGGGTAATTGTTTTTTAAGCCATTACTGAAACTATAAAAAAGGCCAGCGGCAAAAGTTGTAAAGGAAGTAAAATAATCTTCCCGTCCCTCAAAACTGATATCTAGGACGATATTTTCAATTGACAGACGCTGGTACAGCAGTTCCAAAGTAGTTGTTTTCCCATATTGTCTTGCACGGTTTATAGTAAAATACGCACCCTCCTCCACATATTTGCGGATAATATAATCTATCTTGCTGCTGGTATCCACCATATAATGTATGGATGGAATACAAAGTCCTGTTACATTAAATTTCTTTTTCATTATTCCCCCAATTAAATATACCTATTTAAGGCTTACCCTATACAGGACAACCTTTCCTTTATTTTACCATCCGGACAGAAAAATGCAATAGAAATCCAACATTTGTTTCTCCTTTTTGAAAGATGCTATTTTGTCGATTTTTGCGCGGTATTGTATTATTAATATACAGTTCTACCACACTTT
>CAMWUU010000346.1 GCA_947177515.1 uncultured Lachnospiraceae bacterium | reverse complement strand
CCCAGGCTCAGGCGTCTCGTGGGCGCGGAGATGTGTATATTAGACAGGATCACCGGTAAAATAAAAAATATTTGTTTCCGTTATCGATTAAAAGAGGATGAAGTGGCAAGAATCTGTGTAAATGGCAGAAATCTTGTGCCGCCTTTAGTGGAGTATGGCCATTTCAAAAAGGGGGAGGAGAAGATTTATGCCAAAGGAAACAAACAATACCGGCATACATGCTGGTTCCCCATCTTAGAGGAGGGGAAATTCCTTGTTATGGGCGGGGATGCCTACAACCGTGCTATTTGGCAGTTTAAGCGCAGGGACGGGGAAATTCTTACGGATATCCCGACGGAGAAAAAATATCGGCTTGCAAGCGGAAAATTAACCAATGTGACATTCCCTAAGGTAGCAATTCCTTCGGGGGTAATAAGCGCCCGTGTCTATTATGCGAAAGACGGGGATGAGGAAACCCTTCCTCTTGGGAACCGCCTGCAAATTGAGTACGGGCTGGTTCCGACTTTTTATGAAACATGGCAGCAGCAAGTTTCTTTGCTTCCTAAGTTAAAAGAAGAGGAGGAACTATTCTATCAGGATGGCGGCTGGTTTATCAGGGAATGGGCGGATGGGATAAAAAGGGGAAAAATTTCTAAAGAAAAGAAAATTTTGGATACTTCACTGCCGATGGAAATAAAGATCGGGGATATGGTTACGCTTAAGATAGTAAAAGCGGATGGAACAGTTTTGGAGGATCAGGGGGAATGGATGCAGGTTTGTTATGAATCCCCCGAAGTTGTGGCAGACCATGTTTTGGGGGAAGAATATCAGAAAAGGGAATATGGTGTGAGGATATACCATAACGATTCCGTACCAGTATGCGAGCGTATTGGGGATGCGGTGGGACTGCATTTTAATTATCGGCTCGGGTCAGAGGAAGCTTGTTTGTACCAAAACGATTTTGACCATATTTTTCCGTGGTGCGCGATGCGGCGGTGTGCGGTATCCTTTGCGGGCGGAAAACGCCGGATTGTTTACGAAGGGGAGGAGGGGTATGCGACGGATGGGTCAGCGGGCGAGGTTATGGTGGAGATTCCGAAGCATTATGTAGCGCGCCGGGCAGGGGAAGGGTTTGAAGAAATCCTGATATCGCCGGAAAAAAAGGAGGGCTTTGTGCCCGATCCATCCTTTGTAACGCCGCAGGGCGAGGTGGATGCGGTTTATGTTGGCGCATATTTTGCAGCGGAGGAATTGGAGGAAGGGGGAGGGATGGCATTAGAACCCGCCCCGAAAAAAGAAACCGACGGCTTGATGCTTGTATCAAGGGCGGGGATGCAGATTTCCCTCTACCGCTCCGGCGAGGAATTCCTTGCGATGGCTTTGCGCAACAGGGGATTTGGGGAAATTGACCTTTTTGCGGCACTTATGCTTCAGCGCCTGTTTCTAGTGGAAACTGCCATCCTGGATTCCCAGTCGATTTTTGAGGGCAATGTTTATATGCCGTACCTAATCTGGGATCGGAAAGCTACTTATTATTCCTCGGAAAATGTGCTTAAGACCAACAGCATCCGGATGCGGGACAATTCCATTTCAAGGCGTTATCGCGTGGGGGATGCCGTGGCTGTGATGGATACCTGGAAAACCTTTTTTGAACCGGGAAGCGGCAATATGCTGCGGGTAGTCACTGCTAGGACAAAGGAGGAAGATGGAAGGGTGAACATTTCCTTTTCCGGTGCGCCCATCGATCTGGTGGCAAACAGTACCGGGATGTCTGAGCTCCCGGAACATACCGGTTCGACGGATGCCCTGCGCCATCAGGCGGATAGTTCTTTTGCCGGGGGCTATTCGAGGGAGGAATTCGGGGGACAGTGTGCGCACGATGCGTTCTGCTACCGGGGGGTGGAGAATATCTGGGGCGGAATCTGGGTGGTGCTTTCCGGGTGTACCGTGAAGGATAACAGACTGACGGTATGTTACCCAAACGGGCAGTATTCGCAGGTTTCCTACGAATTGCCAAAGCAAAATGTGAACCTTTCAAGCAAACAGTTCGGTGACCCGGATCGGATGTATGTCAGGCGGATGGGGTATGACGAACAAAATCCCCTTGTTGCACTGCCATGTGAAATCGGGGGCGGTGCAGGAAATTGTAGCTATTACTGCGATGCATGGTTTAATGAGGCAAACCCAGGGGAGGAATATATTGTTACCTACGGCGGGGCATGGGATAATATGGCATACGCGGGGCTGTTTGCGTTTAGGGCATCGTTCACGCCGCAAAAGAGAGTGACATTTAATGGGGCGCGGTTAATGTGCCGGTAGGCAATGTAAAAAGAGCGGACGGGGATGGAAGCAGTGTTGGTTGGGAAGATGTGAGATTTACAAAAATTGGAAGGGGGCAGGGGTGTGTTTGTCGGACTGGTTTCGGATGTAGAAAAGAAAGATGCACATAAGGAGGCGGCGCTTTGGGCGCTTGGCAGGGCATTGCGCGAAAAAGGTGTGTTTCCTGTGATCTTGCGGGAGCCGGTTTATTCCGGTAATGTTTCGGAGTTCCTAGCGGGGCAAATGGCGGTTCTGGCGCATGAGAGGGAAATTTTGCGCCGGTACGGTATATTTGACCAGATCTCGGGTTTTGCCGGTGTGGAGGATGCGGCCTGCCGGGCTTTTGAGGATTCGGTGTGGGCGGGGGGAAAGAAGGTGCCAGTCTATGATAAGGCTTTCTTTCTGCTGCCACAGCTACGTTACCACGGGATTTCACAGAAACCGGAAACGGAGGAAAACTATCTTTTTGTTGATGTTTCTGGGATGACACCAAAGATTGCCTGCGCCATCCAAAAGCTCGCAAAAAGGAAGGGGATTTCCCATGTGATAATGGTTCGCTATACCGGGGCGGATGAGCGGATGCTTACCGAGGAAGCAGCGCTGTCCCTGATAGGGACTGTCCTAGTGGAAGATACAAAGGGATATATCGGTGCGCTCTGGATGTGTTCAGGAGTGGTGACAGACCGCTATGCGGGGGTATCACTTGCCCTGATCCACGAAACCCCTTTTCTTGCCGTGGAAACAGCCGCCCGGGAGGAATCCTCCTTTAAATCGGAGGAATCCTCCCATTTAAGGGAGGGGGGACAAATCCGCACACTTTTGGAGTTTTTTTCCCTGACTGGACATATATATAAACCGGGGGAGGAAGTAGGGGATTGTTTTGAGATCCAAGATAAGGACAGCCTGCACAAAGGATTGCGCTTACTGCGTGACCGGGAGGGAGGGCGCGTTGCAGAGGAGCTTCTGTTTGAGGATGCCAATATGTTAGTTAAGTGCCCGGTTAAGATCCCGCTTAGCCAATGCAGCGCCTGCGGCGCATGTGAGGCGGGCTGCCCGGAAAATGCCATCCGCATGGAGGCGGACGAATATGGTTTTCTGCATCCGGTCGTGGATGAATCATTGTGTACCGACTGTGGGAACTGCAGTGAGGTCTGCATCAAGCGGGGACAACGCCAGCTTGTTCAATTTTCGGATGATTCCTACCCGCGGTTTTATCTTGCGCAGGCAAAGGAGCAAAGCGGAGCCGCTTATTCCGGTATTTTCGGGCAGTTGGTTCGCTACTTGGTCAAAGAGCGGGATGCGGTGGTATTTGGAGGGATCCTTAATGAGGAGCTTAAGCCGGTTGTAACCTATACGCAGGATGTGGATATGGCGGAGCGGTTTGCTGAGAAGCGCTATCTAATCAATGATACCAGGCAGGCCTTCCGCAAAGTAAAGGAGTTTTTGGATGCGGACCGGTTCGTGCTCTACACGGGGAGTGCCTGTGAGTGCGCGGGTTTAAGGGGGTTTTTAAAGCGCCATTACCCGAAATTATTTATCTGTGAACTTCTTTGTCATGAAACCATTTCGCACAAAGCCTTTGGGATGTATACGGATATGCTTTCACGACGGAAGGATTCGAAACTGAAAAACATCCGGTTCGGGGATTTTGGTGCAGGGACAAAGGCGGAG
>CAMWUU010000345.1 GCA_947177515.1 uncultured Lachnospiraceae bacterium | reverse complement strand
GGTTAGTCCTACTAACGCCGGTTTAATCACATGATTGTAGTAGACAAAATCATATCCGTTCGTCTTGTCATAAGCCCGCTGGATGCGCCCGCCAAGTTCCGGCAAAACCATAACTTTCAAATACTCGTTCTCCAGTATTACCGCCTTATACTCCCGCTCTTTTTTCTCGTCGGAAATGCTCTCGATGGTCGGATAAGGATAAACCCTGCCACTGCTGCCCTGGTAAACACGCTTTTCTAAAAACATTGGGTTCTTCTGCGCCTCCCCAACTTCATAAGTTGGTATAAGAACTTTTTCCATATAGACTTTTGCCTTTTCCATAAATACCTCCTTCATAAACTTTGCTGGTTTCCATTCCATGCTGCTGTAATACCATATTTTTTGTCAGGCAATCCCAGGCTGTACATCCTGCCCTTTGGACTACTTTGCGCATATTTTACCATGTCCTCAGACAAATTTCATTCGGATTCCGTGTGGTTTAATTTATATTTTTTGCTGTTGAAATTTTCTTTTTTCTGCGATATGATTAAGGTGTGCCAGAAAACTTTCTCCGACACACCTTTTAGAAAATTCCGGTAAAGGGGGATAGCGCCTTGAAATCCTGCGAAGCCAAGATCGATCCACATTCCGACTATTATGTATATACACCAAGCCTTATTGCCAGACAGCTTTTTTTCTATCCGCTCGAGTGCGGCCATTTTATCTATGAACCAGGTTATGCCCTAAACCGCGAAACCTTTGACAGTTTCCTGCTTATGTATATGGAGCGTGGCAGCATGAATGTAAAATCAGGTGAATTTTTGGGGAAACTTCTTACGGGACAGTTCCTCTTTCTGGACTGCTACCAACCGCACTCCTATTCTGCTGCGGAAGGCTGTGAGTGTTTCTGGTGCCATTTCGACGGGGCATTGGCGCGCGGTTATTACGGGATTGCCACACAGCATACTGGCTCCATCCTCACCGTAAGGGATTCCTACTCTGCCAGGGAAAAATTAAAAGCCATCTATGATATCTTCCATAAGGGTGCCCCCGTGCGGGAACCCCTGGTGTCAAAATATTTAAGTGACCTTCTGACCGCCTTTCTCTTAGATGCCCCGCAAAAGGAAACCTTTGGGCAGGCAAGTATTTCAGAAACGGCGGCTGCCTACATCCGGGAACATTTTGCCAAAGACCTTCCCATCGGGGATCTAGCCATGCGCGCGGGGCTAAGCACCTGGCATTTCATCCGCGTCTTTAAGCAGGAAACCGGTCTGACCCCACACCAATACCTTGTAAATACACGTATTGCCGCCGCAAAATACCTGCTGAAAAATTCCCCGCTTCCCACCAAGAACATCTGCTTTGAAACCGGCTTCTCCTGCGAGAGCGTTTTCTGCAGCGCGTTTAAGAAACATGAGGGGATGACACCGGGAGAGTACCGCAATTCATAATCTTATGTACCTCATCCGGCGCAACCTCCTGCACCGGATGAAATTCCTGTGAGTCCAAATACCGGTAAATACAGGCAAGCAGTGCCTTACATTCCGGATACTGCAAAAGATCTTTTAGCCCAAGCGAAGAAAAAAACAGCTTCCCGCCACCGCAGCGGCACTCAAAAATCTGTGCCATCGGACGCAGGGTTTGATAACTGTCAAGCTCTGCAACAATCGCATCCACTCCTTTTGGCAGGAGGACGGCGCGTCTTGTTGCCATTGCCCACCATTGCCAGTTGGTATGGAACTCTGTCGGAAAATCATAAAAGAGTGGATGCTTACAGTCAATAAGCTGCCCCATACCGCCCTCCTGCCCGGCAAAAGTGCCGACTGACCAAAAGTCTGTGCTAAACTGGGTTTTTATGGAATTTGGCAGGTTCTCTTTCTGAGGGGCGGCGCAAGGAACACGGTTCCCCCTTCTTTTAATACCCTCTTTGTTTCCTGGTCAAAAACTTCTGTTTCATATACTCCCTTCGGACATTTTGGCTGGACTTCGCGATATACCCAGACAGGATAGCTGTTTTTAATCCCCCCGACCTCTACCTCAAGAGTTAGGCGTGCATTTTCCCTAAATACCGTCAGATCAAAGGACAATTCCCCAACATCGGTTAATTCCCCAACCGGGCAGCAGATGACACCAGCCAATTCTTCTTTTCGTTCCCCGCAAAAAAAGATTCCCCCCGCAGCAAAAAATCCTTCCAGAAGAACCCCATCCCCCGAAAGAGTCGCATACAGCATCCCACATACTGCTTCCTTCCCGTAGTTTGCAACCAGGACTCGGGCGCGCAGGCACTCCGTATTCCAGTAGGTATAACGTTCAAGCAGTACAAGCGGCCGTTGTGCGCAAAAAAACGCAAAAAATCGCTCTGGCTGTGCAAACGGGTACGGTTTCGCAAGCAAATGGGAATTCATCATTCCCACAAGCGCCGTCCCCTGTCCTGGGAAATCCTGAAGACCAAGCAGGGAAATCCCTGACATTTCCGGTGTGCGAAGCACTGCCTCCACTTCCTCACGATAGCACAAAAGAGCCAGTTCACCCGTCGCTTCCACCATGCGTCGCCACTGCTTTTCGCAAATCCCACGCTCCTTTACCCGCTCCCTAATCATCCTCAGGTTTTCCGGTTCTACCACACCGCAAAAATAGTTTAATTCCGAAAAATCCGGCAGTACCTCAAACTGTCCCACCTCAAATCCAAAAACCGGCTTTTTATATTCCCTGCGCAGTTTTTTCATTGCTTTCCTGTAATTTTCTTTTGCAGATGGATAATTATGGTTAATATAGCCTTCCATATTGGCAAATGTCCCACGCAAAGCCTCCCCCTTAAAACTCTGTGCCGCATAAAAATCGCTTTCTTCCTCACAGCCCGCCGCACCATAATGGTTGTTTGACCCATCCGCAATCAATCTAGTCGCATCCAGCGCATGGGCTGCTTGAAGCATTTCCCGCATTCTTTTATGCCCCTCCCCATCCGTCTTCAGTTCGTTTCCAAAACTTAACATCACAAAGGACGGGTGGTTTGCAAAATAGCGGAGCAGCTCCATTAACTCCGTCCGGTAATAGGCATACGCTTTATCAGAAAGAAACGCATTTTCAGGGTTCCAGCAGGATAATTCCGGCTGCATCAGCATCCCTAACCGATCCGCCGCCGCAAAAGCAGCTTCTGGCGGACAATGCGAGTGGAAACGCACACAGTTGACACCATATTGACGATAACGGCGAAGAACCGTCAGCCATTCTTCTTCTGTCATAGGCTCATGTCCACACTCCGGGAACTCTGCACAATTCGCCTCACCCCGCAAAAAAATTCTGCGCCCATTTAAAGTAAGCCTCCCCTTCTTGTCAAAACCAAAACTGCGGACACCGAACGAAACAGTCTTTGGCGCAAGCCCTTTTGCAGAAACCGTCAGCTCATAACAGATTCCTTCTTCCTCATCCCAATACCGCACATCCTGATAAAGGGCAAACGGTCCTGCATCAATCCGGTTCCTTCCCTTTTCGACATCCACTGCAACCACCGCCGATTTAGCAAAAGCGTCACATTCAATACAAAGTTCGCCATGCCACGGCGCTGCCGCAGAAAGTTCAATGCACAGCATTACAAAATCCAGACTGCCTTGCGGATAGACCCTGACTGCTTCCAAAAAAACAGGTTCCTCCACACGCAGCCTTACATATCCGAGCAGCCCGTTCCAGTTCGTCTGCGTTTCGTCGGTCGCCGCAGAAGAATACAGGATATCTTTGGCAGGGAGTCCCTTATAGGTATTATCGGATAAAAATACAAATTCATCCTCACCCGTAAGCATTCCCGTCACTTCAAATACCTGCGGGCTGACTAAGGTTGGCGGGACAAAATGTTCCACCTTACGCCCATTGACCAAAAGCCGCAGGCATCTTGCGCGCTCCACTTCGACAAAAACCCGCTTGCCCAAAAAATCTGGAAGATGTATTTTTTTCCGGATTTTTGCCTCTCCCGTATATGCATGCTTTCTTGTATAT